>DQSS01000008.1 GCA_015663165.1 Arcobacter sp.
ATAAAGTATCAATGAGTGTATTACATAGGACGGAAGCCCTTATCCTATGCTTTGCTTTCGCGTAGCTCTATTCTTGCCAAGGTAAGCTAAGTTTGGAGTAGCGAACCTACTTCGGGTTATCGTTCCGTGTGAATTGAACCACTGTCCTACCTCACACACCCAAGTCGGTCTGTTTTCTTCTCAGCTACTTAGCAAACATTGCCTTAGTAGTTTTGAAGCCTTGCTTTGAAACATCAAAGTCAAGATGAGATTTTTTTGGATATTGTTTGAGGAAATCTTCAAGGAATTTTGATATAATTCCCTTAATCAGGTAGATGTCGTGACCAAACTCACATCTACTCTGTTTTCTACTCAATCCACTTCTAAAAATCACACGAAAAAAGCTTATTGATGACATTTTAATCTAAAACAACTTATAACTGTATTCGTGATACAATAATACCGAACACATTTAACTGTAATCATTATTTAAAAAGGGGTAATTATGACTAGGCAAGAGCGTTCTATATCTAACTCTATACTTAGGGAAAAAAGAGCTAAAAAGCTTGTAGAAGATACCGTTACAGGTCTATACTCTCATGAGTATAAAAAACCTAATGGAAAATGGTATATTAAGCTTATTGCAGAACATACTGGTTTGCATAGTGATACTGTTTCTAAGCATTTAAAAAATCTTTCTCATAGGTCAACTATAATTACTTAAAATAATTCCCCTTTCCCTCCACAAGTTCGAATAAGATGCTTCATAGCTTTTATAACTCTTGGTCTATTATCACTTCTTGGTGACAATAGATATGGAATAATTACATTATCTTCATGGGTACTCAATATACATCTATTTGACTTTAAAAACTTTATAGAATGATATTTCTCTTTTACGCAAGTAATTTTTTTATTCTTACTTCTAGGTTCATAGAAAAATCTTTTATATAAAATATTTTTTTTGTGTTCTAAAGAGTCCATTGTTATTTCAGAAGAGCCTGAATTACCCTCATCAAAATATACATTTGTCGGGTCTAAATCTTTAGCGTTGAAAGTATATTCTTCTTTACTAGCACCATAAATTCCTTTTTGAATATCATTTATCTTTTCCATTCCAACATTTACTATTTTAATTGTAAAATTACAATTTCCATTATCTATAAAACTTTGAATAGTTTTATGTGAAGTATAATCTCCATAATCATAATTAATTTCAACATTTAACTTTTTTTGGATAAATTGAATTGTTTCCTCTTTTCTCTTTTGTTGCCTCTGCAAATATATTAATATTAAATATACAAAAAAATAAGATTAATTTAGTAATAATATATTTCATTACCTACATCCTTTATTCTTATATTTACCCTGCACTAATCTTCTTTGAATAGCCGTAAGTACTGCATTCTTTCCTCTTAAACTTGAACCATCAGGAGCCATAACATAACTATTCTTACTTATAAAACCTGTATCACACACTGATGCAAAATCAGTCATACCTCTTCTGATAAATATACTATGCCCTGTACCTATATAGGCTATCCAAGTTTTATTTCCATATACTTTACCTATATCTGTTTTAGCATTCAGTGGACTTAGCAGCAGTAATGAGAATACTCCTAAAATTAATATTTTTTTCAACATAAAAACACCTTAAATTAAATTTGTTAAATTATATCCTAATTAGTTAATAAATAAAACATGTTTTACGCTATCATTATTTTACGCTATACTCGTCTCTAAAGACACTAAAATATAAAAATCCGTCTTAAAATATAAAAAGGTCAAAAATGAACTACCTAATAGTAGTAGCACTACAGTTTTTTAGATGGGCTTTATCATGGATAGCTCGTGAATTAGTACTTTTAATCGTTATGGCTTTAGTAACCAATTTCTTTACCGAATTTAGACAATTATTGCTAACTTTCATGGACTTTATCAAGAATAAGGTACAAACTGTTTTTAGCAGAATTGGGGGGTTAAGTAATCAGCTTGAGAGTTCTATTCAAAAACTCTCAAGTAATTTAGAAAAGCTCTCTACCAAGGTAAATAATTTTAATACTTTTTTAGTGGAGAAATTAGAGCAGATAAAAACTTCACTAGCTAAAAGTCTAAATACTAAAACTAAAGAGATAAAAAATTTATTAGAAAATAGAGTACTCTCCAGACTAAATGAAATTAAAATAGAAATAAATAATTTACCAATAAATAAAAGTGAAAAAAGAAATATCCTTAGAAAACTTACCTTTGCAGAAAAAGGAGTAGATAAAGTTATCTCTAAAGCAGATGATTTAAATCATGATATAAATACTATTGTAGATAAAAAATTAAATCAAGTCACAAATAAAATACCTACCTTACCAAATATAGAAACTAAAGAACTCACAAATAAAATGGAAGAATTGAACCAACTCATAAAAGAGAGTAATCAAGCCATAAATGATGAAATTGATACTATTTTTTCTCAATTTGATGAAGAACAGGTAAGAAGCATTTTAGAAGCTCAAATTATGAGTGCAGATGATGAAATATTTGATACTGCTTCGGACACTGTAAGCAACAAAATAAAAACGAAAATAAAAACGCCAAATTCTAAAAAAATAAAGTGGTTAAAACTAAAACATGACAAAAAAGCCTTAAATGACCATGCAAAGAAATTTAAATTAAATGATATTTATCGCATTTTAGTAGAGAATTTTGACAGAGATGAGAGAATTGCACTCGCTTTGAGGTTTGCAAAGAAAGACCATTTTAGATTAAAGGAGTGATATGAAGTTAAAATTAAATGAAACATTAGACCAATCTCTTCAAAGATTAATCACTAGAACTAAACAACCTAGTTTTGATAATAATAAAGGACTTACTAAGATACAACAACACATTCTCATAGATAGTATAGACCTATTAAGACTTCTAGCTTTAGAAGATAAATCTTTACTAAAGAGCAAGAGCAAACCATCTACTACACAAGCTCCATAACAAACAGTCAGGATAAATCTCCTAGGGTCGATTTTCCAAGACAGTTTGTGCCAATTTCTTACATAAAGCCCTGCTAGGATGGGAAGTTGGCTACGGACTTGTCCCTATAGAACTCTTGCGAATTGTATAGGGTACAAGTCCTTGTAAGCATGGTATAGCCGTACAAAGGAGATATTTAATTACTTGGTTTATAAAGTATCAATGAGTGTATTACATAGGACGGAAGCCCTTATCCTATGCTTTGCTTTCGCGTAGCTCTATTCTTGCCAAGGTAAGCTAAGTTTG
>DQSS01000210.1 GCA_015663165.1 Arcobacter sp.
ACAAAAATCATAAAAATATTACAATTGATAATACAACAAATTCTATTGATGGTGGAGTGTTTTCTCCTATGAAAAAGTTAATAAAAATTCACAATTGATTTACTAAAAGTTTGAAGTTAAAATTGGTAGATGACTATCTTATTAATTATAAGAAAAAGTGATTATTTAGACCCCTGAAATTTTCATTAAACCTGAAATATATATTGTATTTAGTATTGGAAAGTATAATTTCCAAACTTTTAACTAGACTATGATATACTACCTCCATAATACATCATATAAGGTAAATCATGAGATATCCTCTAGACTTTGAAGAAACATTTTCTAAAACATTTTTATTTTGGCTTAGTAGATTTTTGCGTAATAAAATAATATCTTTATCAAACAGACAAGTAACATCACAAGAAAGGCTTGAGCAGATTATTGCACAGTTAGTTGTAGGATTTACAGATATAAAGGAATTGAAGCTTACAGTAAAAGAGGTACGAAATATAGGAATAAATAGTATTCATGTATATTTCTTACCTTTGGAGAAATTATACTCATATATGATTAGATATGGAGCGTCATCCATGAAAGAGATTGATGAAGAGCTTTTAAGTGATTTTTTGGCATCTCAAACAGTAAACTTATCAGATGCAACAAAGAAAAACTATCGTATTGCCCTACTTGGTTTTTTCTCTTACATTGATAAACAAAATGAGCAAGAAAATGGAAATGCATATAGGTATGGAATAGAGCTTAAGAACTGGGGTGGTTTAGCTGGTAAAAGTGGTACTAAACTACCATCTTTTATGACTAAAGAAGAAGTAAATAGATTCATAAGTGCTATAGATGAATTCCCCTTTAAAAAGCCTATTTTAGCATCTAGAAATAGACTTCTTATTAAAACTATACTTTATACAGGTATTCGTGTTGGAGAAGCTATGGATATAAATAAAAAAGATTTCATTAAAGATGGTGATTCATATATTATACAAGTAAGAGGAAAAGGAAATAAGCCTAGAACGGTTATGATAAAAGAAAGAATCATAAAAAGTGATTTAGTAGTTTGGAATGCATCTAAAACTTGTAATTCAAGTTTACTATTTTGCAATCAAAAAGGAGATAAACTCACACAAGCTTATATAAGTCGTTTAGTAGAACAAATACTTTTAAGTGTAGGTTTAAGAAAAGAAAAAAATGGAGCACATATGCTTCGTCATACTTTTGCTACCCTACTTTATCAAAATAGCCACGACCTCATACTTGTACAAGAATCTTTAGGTCATGCAGATATAAATACATCTAGAATATATACCCACTTTGATAAAGAGCAACTAAATAGAACTACTGATATATTTTAATACTCTTCTTTTTAAGAGCCAATCTATCGTATAAGTCAAGAATATTTAGATAGTCTTGATGATAAGATATATCTATAAAGTATGCTTCAATATTAAATATATTCATAGCTTTTTCTAAATCTTCTAAGCCAAATACATCACACAATGCTTGATAATATTCTTCAAATTCAAGCTCTTGTATAGCTATATGACAAAGTTGAGATACTATATAAGAAAGTGGTTGTTTTGATGTCTCAAAGTACCCTACTGCACTTTCTAAGTCATTTTGCATTAAGTATATTTGAGCTTTAAAATCTCCTAGAGTAAAATTGTTTTCAAATAATACTCCAATATATTTTTCTATATCCAAATCATCACTTAAATGTTCTACATCATCAAGTATATCATCTATCTCAAGCTTATCAAACTCTAATATACTTTGTCTTATCTCTTTACCTATATTTGCATTGTTATATACTAAATCATCTATTGGATATATCTCTGATATGCTTGGGATGATTATCTGACATGAGTAAAATCCTAGATAGTCATATTCTCTTACATAAATATCTTTTTGTAGGTCATTTGCTATAGATACTAAATACTCATATTCATCATCACTATTTTTTCCATCATATCCCCAAGAAGTATATTCAAAAGTTGTATTTGTATTTAAAAATGAAAAGTTCATTTTTCCATCTGAGTTTATAAAGTGTGATTCTATATTGAAGCTATCATTTACTATTTCACTATTAAAACTTGGCTTTTCAAAAGAGTTCAAATCTTCCACTCCCCTACCTTGCATAAGTTCAGTCATAGTTCGTTCCAGTGCTACTTCAAGTATAGGATGACAACCAAAAGATACGAACAATGCATTTGACATTGTATCTATTAACGATATAGCAACTACTGGGTACTTAGCATCAAGTGAGGCATCTAGTACTTTTATGATATATCCTAGAGTCTCTAAAGCATTAATATCTTCACTTAGTTTTGAAAATGATTTTACTATATTGTCTGGTATAGTAGGAAGTGAGTATGCATTTTTAATAATTTGTATTTTTACATATCTTTCATATATCTCACTCAGTGCTTGTACTTTTGTTTCATTTGGTGTATTTCCTGTAGCTAGACCATTGCTTACATATAAGTTATGGATGATATTTGTAGGTATATATACTTTAGTATTATTTGTTTGATTTATAAAAGGAAGTGTTATTATTTTTTCATTTTCATTTGTATTGAAGTCTATAAAGTTTTCTAAAGTTAAATCATTGTTTGGGTTGTAAAAATCTTTTAGCTCTTTGTTTAAACACTCATCTATACTATTAAAACTTTTTTGATCAGGATAAAACTCTTTATCTTGCATGTAAAATTCTATAAAGAAGTTATTTGTTTGCAGTCTTTCTATATATTCACCCATAGCACTTGCTTTACATGATAGTTCGTTTGTACCTTTTCCATTTGTATATATATGTCTTGGAGCATCTTTTGATTTTAGATTTACTGAGTAACAGTTGCTTAGTGAATGTATCTGTTTTGACAGTATAAGATTAGAAGATACATCTTCTAATGCTTTTGTCATATTGGATATAGATTCTTCTGCGCTTGCATTTTTAGATAGGATATTTATCATATTTTTGCTCCTGATATTAATACTTTCGCATATCTTGAAGCCCATAAAATAAATAATACTACCCAAGCAGTAAATGATATATCAAATAAGAAGTTTAAATTCCAAGAAAAAGCAATATTTAAACTAACTAAAACTCTTAAAATTACAACAACTTGGATAAACCAAAACACACCCGTAACAAACTTATCAGCGTGCGGTGCTTGACCACCATGCCCTAAAGTTACTCTTGTACCAAAACCAATTAATACGGTAGTTAAAAAACCAATTGAGAGTAAATGTATATTTAAATAGTACATCGAAATATCAAGAAGTAACTCAGCACTTAAACTAAGTGCAGATACAGCAAAAGAAACAGGAAGCCAAAATAAAGCAAGATGAAGAACCCAAAGAATTGCTGGTGAAGAAAATATAGGTAGTTTCCAAGAGATAAACTCTTTAAATAAGTATGCTGATAAAAGTATATCTATAAGTATTTGAGCTACTTTGATATCGTTTTGAATAAATAGTATTTTTAATATAAACATTGAAAATACTACCTTGATAAAATTTTTAGATTTTTCTTCAAAACTATGTGAAAAGAAAGGTATCATTCTTTGTGCTACACTAAAGCCTAAAAAGATTATATACATATAAAAAGATATACTAACTGCAAGAGTTACTACACTTACATCAAGACTTAGATATTTATTTATTTCTATAAATATAAAAAGTCCATGTCCCAGTAGTCCAAAGTATTGGGCTATAAGTATCCAATACGGGTCTTCTTTTATGGGCATCATTCCTTCTTTATATATTGTATAAAGTTTAAGTACTATAAATATTTGAGCTGTAAACAATGCAAGCATTGCTAATACCACTACATAGTGATAGAAAAATAATGCACCAAGTAAAATAAA
Source organism: Arcobacter sp. (assembly GCA_015663165.1). Taxonomy (GTDB): domain Bacteria; phylum Campylobacterota; class Campylobacteria; order Campylobacterales; family Arcobacteraceae; genus CAIJNA01. Next base: position 3,858 of record DQSS01000210.1, read on the forward strand.
TGAAGCCAAACTATTTACTAAAAAAATATTTACATAGTAAGACTTATCTATAACTTTGCTTTGGCAAAATCTAGGGAAAGTAGTAAATAAAAAGCCAGTAAATACATTTGTAAATACTAAGAATACTAAAGAATATACATGGAAATTTAAAGTATCCATATTTAGAGTTAGTACACCCTTATAAGATAAAGCAAAAATAAGCATCATTATAATTGCATTTGTTATTCCTAGTATAAAAAAAGGCTGATGGGGTTGTGATAAGAAGTAATTCTCTTTGCTTGATGTAAATGTCATAATATACCTGTAAATTTTTTACAAAGTATAGCAAATTTTGCTACAATATCACATGATAAATACACAAGATATATATAACCAAAAAGTAAGTCTACTAATCACATGGGCAAAAGCTTATTATGTAGATGATAACCCAATAGCAACAGATGAAGAATACGATAAATTAAACAGAGAAGTTTTAGCATACGAAGAAAAATACCCAGAACATTTAAATATATCTTCTCCTACCCAAAGAGTTGGTGGAGTAGTACTTGATGGATTTACTAAAGCTTCACATCTTTCAAGAATGTGGTCACAAGAAGATATTTTCAATACTAAAGAATTAGAAGAGTGGATGAAGAGATCTGCTAAAACTGTAGATATTTCAAAAACTACATTTGTGTGTGAGCCAAAGTTTGATGGTGCTAGTTTAAATATAATCTATGAAAATGGTACTTTAAAACAAGCTATTTCAAGAGGTGATGGAAGTGTAGGTGAAGATGTAACATCAAATGCAAGAACAATACACTCAATTCCTATAAATATAGACTACAAAGGTCTTATAGAAATTCGTGGTGAAGTTGTGATAAAAAAAGATGACTTTGATAGTATAAATGAACAAAGAGCTATAAATGGCGAGCAACTATTTGCAAACCCAAGAAATGCAGCCGCAGGAAGTTTACGACAACTTGACTCAAATATAACAGCAAAAAGAAAACTATTTTTCAATGTATGGGGAGTAGGAGAACATTCATTAGAATATGAAACAAACAGTGATATGATGCAATTTATATATGACTTAGGTTTTGTAAAGCCCCCTATTTTTAAGCTTTGTAATACAATTGAAGAGATTGAAGAGATTTACCATAAGATAATAGCTTCAAG
>DQSS01000266.1 GCA_015663165.1 Arcobacter sp.
TAAAAATAAGGATAACATATGAGTTTAAAACAAAAATTGAAAAATAATGAATTGACTATAGGTTCATGGATTATGCTAGGTAACCCTATGAGTGTCGAAGTTATGGCACTTGCAGGATTTGAATGGCTTGTTGTTGATATAGAGCATACCTCAATAGATATGGAAACAACACAAATATTGATTAGTACTATTCAAGCAAATAATATGCAAGCTTTAGTAAGGGTAAGTAAAAATGAAGAAGTTGTTATAAAAAAAGTTTTAGATATGGGAGCAGATGGAATTATCGTTCCTATGGTTTCTTCAAAAGAAGATGCTATACGAGCAGTAAACTATGCAAAATATCCTCCTATAGGAAAACGAGGTGTTGGACTTTATCGTGCTCAAAAATATGGAACAAAATTTGAAGAATATAAAAAATGGGTGGATGAAGAACTCGTAATTATTGCTCAAATAGAGCATATAGATGCTGTGAATAATATAGATGATATTTTAAAAGTTGATGGTATTGATGGAACTATTATTGGACCTTATGATTTGTCTGGTTCTATGGGATATCCTGGTGAGTTTGAAAGAGAAGATGTAAAAGAAGCAGTCCAAAAGGTACTGGAAAGATGTAAAGAGAATAATGTCCCATCAGGGTTCCATGTGGTAGACACAGAACCTGAAAAGTTAAATCTTAAAATTGAACAAGGATGTACTTTTCTTGCTTATGGTATTGATTATTTTTTTATGAGAGATGCAGCGATGGCAGGAATGTCTAATATTACAAGGAAGTAAAATGAAATTATTTGTATCAACACACCCTTTTGGAGCAACATCAAAATTGCCTATGGAGTTAATAGAAAACAATAGTTTAGAACTTAGTAAAAATGAACATAATAGAAAAATTACATCAAAAGAGTTAGCAGATGATATTAAGGATGCAGAAGTATTAATTGCAGGTACAGAAAATATCACTGAGGATGTTTTTAAAAATGCTCCAAGTTTAAAGTTTATATCAAGGGTTGGTATTGGTTTAGATGGTATTGACTTTGAGCTTTGTAAAAAATATGGAGTAAGAGTTGCTTATACTCCTGATGCACCTACTATGGCTGTAGCAGAGTTGTGTGTATCGATGATTCTTGATTTGGCTAGAAAAGTCACTTATACAAATAATAATTTAAAAAAGACTTCAAGCTGGAATAGATATATGGGTACTTTACTTTATGGTAAAACAGTTGGAATCCTTGGTATGGGTAGAATTGGAAAAAGTTTAGTTCATTTGTTGAACTCTTTTAATGTTAAATTTAAAGTATATGATATTAAACCTGATTTAGCTTTTGGAAGGCTGTATAATGTTGACTTTGTTTCTAAGCAAGAAGTTTTAACGTCTAGTGATATTATCTCTGTAAATATTCCATTAAAAAAAGATACAAAAAATTATATAACACTAAAAGAACTTAAATTAATGAAAAAAAATGCTATTTTAATTAATACAGCTCGTGGTGGAATTATTAATGAAGAAGATTTATATATAGCCTTAAAAGAAGAGTACATCCATTCGGCTGCTGTTGATGTTTTTGAAATAGAACCATATATTGGAAAATTAAAAGAGCTAGATAATTGTATATTGACTTGTCACATGGGTGCAAGTACTATTGATAGTCGAACAGATATGGAAGTACAAGCACTAGAAGAGGTTATACGCTATAAAAATAGTGAGTCATTAAAAAATGAGGTTTTTGAAAATGAGTAAAAAAGTTGTTGTTTTTGGAGGAAATGGTTTTATTGGAAGTTATGTTGTTGAAAAGCTTTTGAGTGAGGGCTATGAGGTGGTTTCTGCAGATCTCAGTTCTTCTGCATATGTTGATGAGAAATATTTTCAGCAATGTGATATACTAGATTCAAATAAAGTAAATGAGTTAGTTAAAGATTCAGATATTGTATATAATTTTGCAGGATTTGCTAATTTAGATGATGCTATAGCTAATCCAATAAAAGCTTTAGAATTAAATGTAATGGGAAATTTAAATATTTTAGAAGCGTGTAAACACAATAAAATAAAAAGATTTGTATATGCAAGTAGTGCTTATGCTATGAGTGATAAAGGATCTTTTTATGGTATTAGTAAATTAACTTCTGAAAAGCTAACAGAAGAGTATTATAAGAAGTTTGGTTTAGAATTTACTATTGTAAGATATGGATCTGTTTATGGTGACCGAGATTATCATAATAATTATATTTATAATCTTTTAAAGTCTACAGTAAAGACTTCTGAAATTAATCACAGTGGAGATGGAGAAGAGATAAGAGAATATATTCATGCTGTAGATGTTGCAAAATTGGCTTGTCAGATTATAGAATCAGATGAATTTATAAATGAACATATAATTTTAACAGGTGTTGAAAGAATGCAACGAAAAGAGTTGTTTTATATGATAAAAGAAATCTTAGGTAAAGACATTAAAATAAGTTTAAATGATGATGGATATCATAACCATTATAAGATAACACCTTATTCTTTCATTCCTACAAGAAGTAAAAAATTAGTGGCTAACCCTTATATTGATATGGGTCAAGGGTTACTTGATTGTTTAAAAGATATAGAGGAAAATATAGATAATGAATAACTTAAAACACTTATATCTTTCTTATATTTTAAATGAAAACACTCCTACCTATGGTAATCGAAATAAATTTATTTGTAATAAAAAATCAGATATTTCTAAAGGAGATGTTGCTAATGATAGTAGTATTAGTTCTACCGTACATATAGGTACACACCTTGATATGCCTTATCATTTTTTTGAGGATGGACAAACCATCGAGGATTTTAATATAGATTATTTTAGATTTGAGAAAATTTTATTTATAGATATAAAACCTCAAGGACTTATTATAAATCAAGAATTAATTTCTTTATTAAAAATAAAAGAGAATAAAAAAGAGTATGATATTCTAATTGTTAAAACAGGAATATGTCATAGGCGAGATACAGAAGGATTTTGGGCTTCTAACTATGGCTTCCATCCAGACATTGCAGAATATTTGGGAAAAAACTTTCCAAATATTCGAGTAATTGGCTTTGATAGTATTTCTATATCAAGCTTTGAAAATAGAATGTTAGGTAGAGAGTCTCATAAAGCTTTTTTAAATCCATCCAAACCAATTCTTCTTTTAGAAGATATGGATTTAACAAATTTAAATAAAGACTCTAAACTAGAAAGACTTGATATTGTACCCTTGCGAATAGCTAAGTGTGATGGTTTGCCTTGTACTATTTTAGCAGAGATAAAACAATGATTAAAAATATAATATTTGATTTTGATGGAGTAATACTTGACTCTGTTCCTGTAAAAACTGAAGCTTTTCGAAAACTTTTTAAGGAGTTTAGTAAAGACGAAGTTAATGAATTAATAAAATACCATTTAATAAATGGTGGTAAATCTAGATTTTTAAAAATAAAATATTTTTTTAATGAAGTCTTGAACAAAAAGATAAATGATGAAAAAATTTCTCTTTATGCTCATAGATATTCAGAATTAACAAAAGAAGAATTATCTAAAGAAAAGTATTTGATAAGTGATACTTTAAGTTTTATTCGAGAAAATCATCAGAAATATAATATGCATGTAGCTTCTGGTGCAGAGGAAAAAGATTTAAAATATATCTGTCATAATTTAAATTTAAATCAATACTTTTTATCGATAAATGGTTCACCAAAGGTTAAAAGTGATATAGTAAAAGAACTTTTGAATTTTAATACATATAAAAAAAATGAAACTATTTTAATAGGTGATTCTATTAATGATTTTGAGACTGCTGATGGTAATGGTATTGAGTTTTATGGATATAATAATAAATTATTAAAACTACATCATAAGTATATTACAAATTATACGGAGTTCACTGCATGATAATATTATCACATAGAGGATATTGGAAAAATAATACTGAGAAAAATTTACCTATATCATTTAAAAGAAGTTTTAGTAATAACTTTGGTACAGAAACAGATATACGGGATTATAAGGGAGAACTTGTAATATCTCATGATATAGCAGATGAAAACAACATTACCGTACAAGATTTTTTCAATATTTATAATAAATATAATAGAACACTACCTTTAGCTCTGAATATAAAATCTGATGGACTACAAAAGAAGCTAAAAGAACTAATTGATGAATATAATATAAAAAATTATTTTGTATTTGACATGTCAGTTCCTGATGGATTACAGTACTTAAAACAAGATGTAAAGTCATTTACAAGAGAGAGTGAACATTTACTATCTTATAAAAAGTGGTCTAATCATTGGTACTCTCAAGGAGGCTTACTAATAATGAAAAAATCATTATATTATCAAAATGAATTAGA
>DQSS01000078.1 GCA_015663165.1 Arcobacter sp.
AAGTTTGATTCATTGAATCCTATTTTTATTGTTTCATTATTTGTACTACTTAAAAAGTCTAATAAATATTTACTATTAACAGCTATATAAAATTTCTCTTCAATATTTAAATTTATATCAATTTGTGTTTTAGCTTCACTATCTTCATCTACACTTTCAAATAAAATATTATCACTAGAAAAAGTAATTTTGATATTTGGTTTTAAAGATGTGATTAGTTTAATAGCTTCTACTAAAATACTTTTAGATAAAGAAAAATTGTATTTTAAAGTTGAAGGTATGATTCTAGCATAATCAGGAAACTTACCATTTATAAGTTTAGTATAGAATGTATAGTTATCATTTGATAATATTAAATTTACTTCATCATAGCTAGTTGTAGTTTGATCAAAAAATAACTTTTGTATCTCAATTATTGCTTTTTTAGGAACTATTACTTGCATAGGAGTATTTGATATATTTTCAAGATTTGATATAGCTAATCTTCTTGTATCTGTTGCTACAAAATTAATCTTATCTTCTTTTATATCTATTAGTGCACCATTTAATTCAAATTTTGGATTATTGCTATCAATTGCAGGTGTTATTTTTTTAATAGAGTTTATTAAATTAATAGTATTTATATCTAAAGTATTTAAATCATTTAATGAAGGAAAATTTGGATATTCATTTGCATCATACATTGGAAGTTTAAATGATGATTTATTTTGTTTGATTAATAAGTTATTTGCATTTACTTCAAACTCTATCTCTTCATTTTTAAGTCTTCTAATTATATTTAAAAGATTAGATCCATTAACTGTAGCTTTTCCATCTTCTATGTTTGTAATAGAATCTATCTTAGCTTCTAATCCCATCTCATAATCTGTTGCCTTAATAATCAAAGAGTTATTTACAATTTCTATATATATATGAGATGTTATAGCACTTGAATCTTTTTTCTCTAAAAACGGTTGCATAGATGAAACTATTATTTCAAATTTACTCTTGTTTGTTGTGAACTTCATATTTTTCCTTTATATTATTAAAAAAGTAGTAGTATTAGTAGGTGATGTGAATAGATGAAAATAACACTTAAACAACTATAGTATAGTTCTCTTTAGTATTGAATAACTTAGTATTATTATTCACATCTATTCACATAAACTTCTCTTTCTTTTTTAATAATCCTTATTTATAATTTTATTTTTTAGATTCTCTAAATTTAATCTAAAGTTTTCATCTTTTTCAATTAGTTCATTTGCTTTAGAAATATTTTTTGAAACTGATGAGTGATCTTTCATACCTAAAAACTTTGCAATATCAGGCATAGAGTTTAGTGTAAGCTCACGTGCTAGATATATAACTATTCTTCTACCATTTACCACATTTGCAGTTCTTTTTGATGATTTTAAATCACTTGGTTTTATATTTAGTTGATTTGATACAACTTCAATAATATTTGGTAATTTTATATTGTCTTTCTTTTCTTTTATCTGGTCTTTTAAAAGATTTTGTACGAGATGTAAATCTATACTTTGTCCCATCAAATCAGCACTTGCATTTATCTTTATAAGTAAACCTTCTATTTCTCTTACAGAGTTATCAAGAGTTGTAGCTATATAGTTAATAATCTCTTTAGATAACAATATACCGTTTAATTCAGATTTTTTTTCTATAATAGCAATTTTTGTTTCAAGTCCAGGTATTTGTACATCTGTAGTAAGACCCCATTCAAATCTACTCTTTAGTCTTTCTTCTAGACCTGCAATTTGAGAAGGCAATTTATCTGATGTTAGAATAATTTGTTTGTTTGATGTATGTAGTTCATTGAAAGTATGAAATAACTCTTTTTGAGTTTCTTCCTTACCTGATAAGAACTGTACATCATCTATTAGTAGTAAATCACATTTTCTATATTTACTTCTAAAGTTTTCCATTTTATTTGTTTTTATTGAAAATGTAAAGTCATTCATAAATTGTTCGATTGTTACATATATCACTATTTTGTTTTCTTCTATGGCTTTGTTTCCAATAGCTTGAAGTAAGTGAGTCTTACCTAAACCAGTTCCACCATATATAAAAAGTGGATTGTATAATATACCAAGTTTATCTGATACAGCTTTTGAAGCATTAAAAGCCATCTGGTTTGATGAACCAACAACAAATAAGTCAAATGTGTATGATTGGTTAAGCATAGTATTTTCTGGAATACTTGATGAGATTTGTTCACTTAAAATATCTTTTTTTGATCTTCTTTTTTCACCTACAAGTTTTATCTCTACAGATGGTTTCGAACCTATTAGATTAAAACATATATTTTGAATAGTTGAAGTGAATTTTGTTTTTATATAGTTTGCTAAAAATTTATTTGGTGCTTCAAATACAATAAGTTCACTACTAGAACTAGCTTTTTTGTATGTTAGCTTTTTTATGTAATTGTTATAATCAGAATTTGAAAGTTCTTTTTCCAATTCTTCAATAATATCTATTTTTAACAAACTTTGAATCCCTATAAAATTAATTTATATTATTATATCTAAATAAAGTAAAAAGATGTTTATATAGTATTTTTACCAAATGTGCTAATGTGAATAACTCTATGTGCTAATGTGAAAACCGTAAAAAAAGAGTGAACAGTTTCACTCTTTTAGGTTTGGAACCGTAGCATTTATAATGCAGGTATATGCGAAGGAAAAATAAACTAAAATATGTGAACAATTTCTTATACTTAGATTTAAACCATAATAATCACACTAAAAATAATAGTAAATAAAATAAAAAATAAACTCAATATTTTCAAAATATTTATGCTAACATTCCATTATGATAATTTTAGGAATAGACCCAGGAACAATAAATTGTGGATACGCAATTTTGCAATATGAAAATAGAAAAATAAAACTAATAGAAGCAGGACTTATAAAAATGAAGTCAAGAATTCTACAAGAGCAAATTTTAGAATTTGTAGAAGGCTTAGATTTAGTTATAAAGAATCATATAATCGATGAAGTTGCAATAGAAGATATGTTTTATGCGTTCAATCCAAAAACTGTGATAAAGCTTGCTCAATTTAGAGGAGCAATATCATTGAAAATATTACAAGAATTTGGTAATTTTGCAGAGTATACACCGCTACAAGTGAAAAAAGCAGTTACAGGAAATGGAAAAGCAGCTAAAGAGCAAGTTGCCTTTATGGTTAAAAGATTACTTAATACTAAAAAAGAAATAAAACCATTAGATATTACTGATGCTATTGCAATTGCTATTACTCATTCTCAAAGATTGTAACTTAAATATAAAAAGTTACACTAAAGTTACATAAAAATGCTATAATAGCGTTATGAAAATATTTTTAGTAGAAGACGATGTATATTTAAATAGTGCAATTGTAAATACATTTAGTGCTATAGATTATGAAGTTATAAGTTATAGTGATGGAAAAGATGCATTTGAAAATTTAAACGGATCATATGATTTATATATGATTGATATAAATTTGCCAAATGTAAATGGTATAGAGTTGGTTAAACAAATCAAGTCAATAAACAAATTTGCAAACATATTTATTATTAGTGCAGATAGAAACATAGAAACAATAGTAACTGCATACAATATTGGCTGTACGGATTATATTAAAAAACCTTTTGATATAAGGGAAGTAATAGCTAAAATTGAACATACTCTTAAACTTATGCCAAATAATATTGTATTTAAAGATAACGGAGAATATAATAGAGTTGAAAGAATTATAAGAGATAAAGAAGTTTCTATAAAACTTACAAATAAAGAAGCAATGCTTGTGGATATATTAGTAAAAAATAGAAATAAATATGTATCAAATGAAGATATAGAAGCTTATGTTTGGGGTGAATCATTTAAACATGGTCATGTAAGACAATTAGTTTCAAAACTAAGAGCTAAAATACCTTTTAAGTTTATAGATAATCACACTTCAAATGGTTATAAAATATCTATAACAGTTAATAAAGAAGATGAAATATAAACTAGAAAATATTACTTCTAATTTAAAAATAAATACATATAAATTTAAAGATAATATATTTATAATAAAAGATAAATCATCATCAGCTTTGGTGATGAAATCTCTAATTCAAATAACATCTATTTTAGATAAGCAAAATATAGATTATAGTATTGATGATAAATACAATATCCATATTTTAATTAAGTAAATAAGTTCCTAAGAGTCATTACTCACACAAGAATTAAATAAATACTGATGATCTTCAGGTAATGTTTCAAATAACATCACAGCTAAATCTCTGATTTCCCAAAGTGCAGCTTTACTTGATCTTAATGAAATAAAGTTTTGTAAACTTCTTGCATTTATAGTCCAAGTTAATTCTGTCTTATAACTTTCAGGTAAACAAAACTTTGCTCTATCATTTGCTACACCATCTTTAAGTATAAGTCTTAAGTTCTCTAGTGCTACAACAGACGCAAAATCTACACCTAAAATATCTGTAAATACAAGATATTTAGAAGCTCTTGTCATATGAACATCAGCATAAACTTCACTTGCATTTGTATATGTTTCTTTTAATTCTAACATTGACATACCATTTGTAAAAGTTTCTTCATCTTTTAGTTCTTTTAAAGTATATCTAGTAGATTTTACACTTGGAGATGCCATTCTATGACGAGCAAGTTCTTGAAGTAAAGCTCTTGAAACATCAGAAATATAAAAAGTATATGTCAAATGCTCTAAAGTGGAAGCATGTTTGAATTTATTTCCAACTCTATCAATTAAGTCTCTATCTTTTTCACCACCATCATCGCTTTTGTCAAAACTTTGCCAACATGTTCTAATAGCGTGAGCACAAATTTCTATACTTGAATGTTGTAATAAATCTACTTTCATTTGAATATTCCTTTGAGGTTTTTATATCTAATTATAATAGCTAAATTAAACCAAACTACATATTAAGCATATCTTTGTTATAATTCGCGAAATATACACCAAAATCTAACTAAATAATCTGTTTATTTTGGTTTTGGTATAAATAAAAAATGAAATACATAAAGGATTAATATGAGAGATATTAGAAATATTGCCGTTATCGCACACGTTGACCACGGTAAAACTACACTTGTTGATGAGTTATTAAAACAGTCTGGAACTTTTGATGATAGAGCTGAAACTGAAGAAAGAATGATGGACAGTAATGACATCGAAAAAGAAAGAGGAATTACTATTCTTGCTAAGAATACAGCTATTGACTATAAAGGTACAAGAATTAATATTATTGATACTCCAGGGCATGCTGACTTTGGTGGAGAAGTTGAAAGAGTTCTTAAAATGGTTGATTCAGTTTTATTACTTGTTGATGCACAAGAAGGTGTAATGCCACAAACTAAGTTTGTTGTTAAAAAAGCACTTGAATTAGGTCTTAGACCAATCGTGGTAGTAAACAAAATTGATAAAGATGCTGCTGAGCCAGATAGAGTTGTTGATGAAGTATTTGACTTATTTGACCAAATGGGTGCAACAGAAGAGCAACTTGAATTTGCTGTTATTTATGCAGCTGCAAAAAATGGTTATGCAAAAGTAGCTTTAGAAGATGAAAATAAAGATATGATGCCATTATTTGATATGATTTTAGAAGAAGTTCCTGCTCCAACTGGATCGGATGACAATGGTCTTCAACTTCAAGTATTCAACTTATCTTATGATTCATTTATAGGTAAGATTGGTATTGCTAGAATATTTAATGGAACAATCTCTATGGGTGAAACTGTAGTTTTAGTTAAAGCTGATGGAGAAAAAGTAAACGGTAGAATTTCTAAACTTATGGGATTTAAAGGACTTGAAAGAATGGATATTCAAAAAGCTGGTCATGGTGATATTGTTGCTATTGCTGGCTTTGAAACTATTGATGTTGGAGATTCTTTATGTGATCCTAAAAATCCTATGCCTTTAGATCCTATGCATATTGAAGAGCCTACATTATCTGTAACATTTGCAGTTAATAACTCTCCATTAGCTGGTCAAGAAGGTAAGTTTGTAACTTCAAATAAAATTAAAGAAAGACTTGAAGCAGAAATGAACACAAATATTGCAATGAACTTTAAACCAAAAGGTGATGCTGCATTTGAAGTAAATGGAAGAGGTGAGTTACAAATTACAATTCTTGCTGAAAATATGAGAAGAGAAGGTTTTGAATTTTCTATATCTAGACCAGAAGTAATCGTTAAAGAAATTGACGGTGTTAAGTGTGAACCATTTGAGCATTTAGTTACAGATATTCCTGATGAGTTTTCTGGATCAGTTATTGAAGCACTTGGTAAAAGAAAAGCGGTAATGTCAAATATGGTACCAATGGGTAATGGACAAACTAGATGTGAGTTTGAAATACCTGCTAGAGGATTAATCGGATACAGAAATGAATTCTTAACTTCTACAAAAGGTGAAGGTGTTATGAATCACTCATTTATGGACTTTAGACCATATTCTGGAACAGTAACTTCAAGAATGAATGGTGCTTTAGTTTCTATGGAACAAGGTGAAGCTGTTGCATATTCTATATTTAACTTACAAGATAGAGGACAATTATTTGTTTCTCCTCAAACTAAAGTTTACAACGGTATGGTTGTAGGTGAGCACGCAAGAGAAAATGACCTTGATGTAAACCCAGTAAAAGCTAAACAACAATCAAATGTAAGATCATCTGGTGCAGATGAAGCTATCAAGATTATTCCTCATAGACAAATGTCTTTAGAGCTTGCTTTAGAGTGGATTGAAGATGATGAAATTGTTGAAATCACACCTTTATCTATTAGAATTAGAAAAAGAGAACTTGAAGTATCTGCAAGAAGAAGAGCTTCTAAAGCTAAAAAGAACAGATAGTATTTAAACTATTTATTATAAAGAAAAAGGCTAGTCATATATGACTAGCCTTTTTTTATGCCTATAAAATATATAAATAAATTTAATTAATGATTTAAGAATAAATCAAGATTAAAGTTATATACTTTTATTACTTTTTATTATAGGAGGAAGTTATGGAAATATTATTTCTAATTATACCAGCGGGTGTGCTGTTTTCTCTGTTGGCTTTTTTTGTATTTGAACTTAAAGCTATTAAAGCAAATAAGAATGCTGATGTTGCTGCTACAAGTATGAGTGAAAAACTTGAGAACTACAATACAATAAACAATGCAGTAGCATTTGGGGTTGTATCTTATGTGTTAACTTTGGTTTTATCTATTAGTACTTATGATCCATCTTATGGATTGATTCATGCATTGTTATATATATTTGGTACTACATTTATTGGTTCTATTATTATATTTGTTATAAAAATCAAAAAAAGTTTACTTATTAAAGTATTTGCATCATTTCTATATGGTGTTCCACATATGATGGCAGCAGGTGCTGCATTTCTTACAAGTTTTATCCTTTCATAGGATAAGACTTAAAAATAACTCCTAACTACATAATCAATATTTAAAATTTACCACTATTAAGATATAATTCCAAAAAATTATAATAGGTATTTTAAAATGAAATTCTCCGTAAATCATCCTTGTCCATGTGGTAGTAATCTAAAATATAAAAAATGTTGTCAAGTTTTTCATAAAGGAAAAGTTGCATCAAATGCTTTAGAGCTTATGAAAAGTAGATATAGTGCATATTTACTAAAGGATGCAAAATATATAATCAAAACTACAGATGTAAATAATCCAGATTATACACCAGAGTTTGATTCATGGGAGCAAGATATCCTAGAATTTTGTAATGCAAGTGAATTTAGAAACTTAGAAATACTAGAATTTATAGATGGAGATGAAGAAGCATTTGTAAAGTTTCATGTAACTCTTTATATACAAAACAACGACCAATCATTTACAGAAAAATCAAAATTTATAAAATACAACAATACATGGCTATATCAAAGTGCCACATTTGAATAGGAAATAGGAATAACAATATGACATTAAAGGAAAATTTAATACAAGTGCGAGAATCAAGATGGTTCTCAAATCTAACAACAGCCATAATTATATTTTATGCATCAGTCTTAGGTGTAAAAACAATTGGTGATGTTGAAGGAGATTATTCTTCATTTTTATATTTTATGGATTATTTTGTAACTATATATTTCTTAATAGAAATTATTATAAAAATGGCAGCAGAAAAGAATCTAAAAGATTTCTTCAAGTCAGGATGGAATATATTTGATTTTATAATTGTGGTTATCACTCTTATACCTTTAGACAATTCATCAATGGCAGCAGTTGCTAGGCTTATGAGAATATTCAGAGTGCTTAGACTTCTTACATCAAGACCAGAACTTAAAAATATCATTGATATGCTTATAGGAGCTATTCCTGCAATCATTGATATTGTTATACTTATGTTTATAATTTTTTATGTTTATGCTATATTAGGTAACTATTTATTTGAAGCAGCTCCTAGTGGATTGTGGAGAGATTTACTTATTGCTATGCTTACATTATTTAGAATTCTTACATTTGAAGATTGGACTGATGTGATGTATGAAGGGATGGAAATACACCCTTGGTCTTGGATATATTTTGTGTCTTTTGTTATCATTGCAGCTTTTGTATTTTTCAATCTTTTTGTTGCAGTTATAATTGGAGAGATGGAAAAGATAAATAATAAAGATATAGAAGAAGAGATACATCAAGATAGCAAAAAGCTAGATTTACTTTTAGAGCAAATGAGTGAACTGCAAAAAGATATAAAAGAACTAAAACAAAAGGATAAATAAATGGCAGAGTTAAATGAAAGTCAAATACGAGATGTAAATGCTGAAGTATTAGAGCATATGATGAATCCTCAAAATTATGGTGTAATAGAAGATGCCTCTTGCGTAGGAATGGGACTAGATCCTGATACAGGTGAGTTTGCCATAATGTATTTAGATATCGATGAAGATGAAAATATAAATGATATAAAATATGGATGTAAAGCATGCCAAGATACAGTAGTTGCAGGTTCACTTTTCACACAAATGGTAAAAGGTGCAAGTTTAGAATATGGAATTGAAGCAGCAAAAAGATTAGAAATAAAAATCCAAGATGCCCCACCAAAACAACAAGCATGCTCAGGAATGGTAATCAAAAGCTTCCAAGCAGCAATACTACATAAAAAAAGTAAAGCCCAAGGTGGAACTGAAGATATGGCAACACTTGACCTTGGAGTTTCTTGTGAAGGTGTTGAGAATAAAGAGTAAGATTATATAGTGTATTTTATAGATTCTTACAGTTTTTAAAATCCTATATTTTCAATTAGTCTTAACTTTATAGATTCACTAAAATTATTTTCATATATAATGGATAAAATAATATCTAAAAGTAAATTATCATCTATTTTGTTATCTGCTAACCAGACTACTATATTTTCCATTTCTAATATAAACCTACTTATGCAATAATCATAACCATTTAGTTCCAAAAAATAAGCTCCAAGAACTAAACTTGATCTTTTATTTCCATCATTAAAGAGACCACTGCACAACCCAAAAGACCCTTCCTAATCTAATTTTTAAACTTTTTAAAAATCTGATGTTACGATAATTAAAAAGTCAACTATTCTTAAATTTGCTACAAAACAACTCATATAATAAAAA
>DQSS01000033.1 GCA_015663165.1 Arcobacter sp.
AATCCATTGTCGATAACACCTTAATGAGGGTCGCCCCTGTTATATTATCCCGTGATTGTATCTAAAAGAGGATTAGAGGCTACTTTTGCTACAATAACTGTATGAAAAACATTAATAATGTAGTAGAAAAAATCATTCAGGAACTGAGCAGACAAAACAAAACCATCTCTTTTGCAGAATCTTGTACCGGTGGTCGTATTGCTGCAGCATTTACAGCTATATCAGGAGCATCTGCCGTACTGAATGGCTCATGTGTGACCTATTCTAATGAGATCAAGCATCGTTGGTTAGGTGTAGAAAATGAAGTATTGGAAGAATATGGTGCAGTAAGTTCCCAATGTGTTTCGAAAATGCTGGAAGGCATACAGAAGTTAGCAAGATCTGACTATGCTATAGCTGTCTCTGGTATTGCAGGACCATCAGGTGGCACTGAATTAAAACCTGTGGGAACAGTCTATATAGGTCTAAAAACACCCTCTTTACAAGAGATATTTCATTGTAATTTTTCAGGTTCAAGAGAAGCAGTTCAAGAACAAGCGACAGTGTTTGCCATTGAGAAACTTGCAAAATGTTTGAATATTTAAAGACATGCTAGTAAAAAAGGTATATAATTCCTCTTATACTTATTCACACAATAAAAAAATATGCCAATTTGACATATTTTTTAGCTAAATATCTCAGAAATGATATTCTCTAGTAAATTACCTTAGGAGAATCATAATGAATGTACCCAATCTTTTTACAATAGGAATAGAAAAATCAATGAATCATATTATTACAACAAGTACAACCAAAACACATATAGATAACTTCAAGAATAGAATATTATGTGGTGATTGCTTGGAAGTAATGAGTGATATACCGGATAAATCTATTGATATGATTCTTTGTGATCTACCTTATGGAACAACCCAGAATAAATGGGATAGTGTCATTCCTCTTGAAAAATTGTGGTATCAATATCATAGAATAATTAAGGACAATGGCGCAATTGTTCTCACTTCCCAAGGTATATTTACTGCGAAACTTATTTTAAGTAATGAAAGAAATTTCAAATATAAAATTGTATGGGAAAAATCAAAATCTACAAACTTTTTAAATGCAAAGAAACAACCATTACGTAAACATGAAGACATATGTGTTTTCTATAAAAAGCAACCTCTTTACAACCCACAAATGCGGGAGGGAAAAGCCTACAACAAAGGTGTTCGAAAAGATCAGCTCACAGGTAGCTATGGAGACTTTAAACCCACTGAAGTAAAAAGTGAGGGAGGACGTTATCCTATAGATATTGTTTATTTTAAAACAGCCGAAAGCGAGGGGGATGTCTTTCACCCAACTCAAAAACCTGTAGAGCTTGGTAGATACCTGATAAAAACATATACAAAGGAAGGTGACATTATTTTAGATAATACATGTGGGAGTGGTAGTTTTTTAGTATCCGCTATTTTAGAAAACCGTAATTTTATAGGTATTGAGAAAAATCATGATGTACATTTATTTAAAAAGAAAGAAATAGATTACATTGAAGTGTGTGAACGCCGTATAGATGAGGCCTATAAACGGACTGGTAGAAAATGGTCTATCAAAAAGGATTGTAGTGAGTAAAGTAACATATAATGAACGAAGCTGGGCGATAGATATAATTTCTGAAATAAGTATCTTTGCCTCAAGAATCAATAAGCCTATCAAGAGAGCAGGTGGTGAAAGTACAATCAACACAGGTTCTAAACGATACTTTCCTGACGTTCTCCTATATGGTGAGCGAAGCGATATATTAATGGGGTGGGAATTAAAAATGCCCGACACCTCCTTATCTGATAGCGAGTTTATAGATAATGCAACCGAGAAAGCAAAGATACTTGGATTAAATGGATTTTTATTATGGAATGCACAAAGTGCTGTATTATATATATCGGTCGAAGATGAGTACATACCTAAAAAAAGTTGGGATACGTCTGGGGGGATTATAAAAACCAGAGCAGATGTCTTAGGTAATAAAGATATTTGGATTGATTCTCTTCATACAATTCTCAATGACCTCAATACTTTTTTCGAGTCAGGTAGCATTCAAAGAAAACCATTAATTGAATCTTTTAAAGATAGCGAAATTATCAATTTTATACTTAAAAGTAGTGACCTTACTGCAGTAGCACTACAAGAGGCCTCAATTACTGATAGAGCCTTTAACCTGGAGAGTGCATTATGGTGGAGAATATCAAAACACGAATACCCAGGCCACACACAATGGGAAATATTAGCTGAAATAGTATTAGTCAACTGGATTAATAAAATACTTTTTGCCAATATCCTAACTGCATTTCAAGATGATGCAAAAGCAATTTACAATGTTGATTACACAACTAATCCATCACAAGCTACAGAAATATTTAAAACTATATCTAGTACTTGTGATTTCTGGAATATTTTTCAACCTCAATTAGGTGAACAGTATATTACTACAATTGCTTGGAATGAAATTTTACAGCTTAACTTATTTTTAAAAGATGTTGAACTAGCTTCTATTGGACAAGATCTATTGCAAAATCTATTAGAAAATATAATTTATTCATCAAAAAGAAAAGTAGCAGGACAATACACAACACCAATGCTTTTAGCACGTTTTCTTGTCCATTTAACATTAGACAATCAAAGAGAAACCCTACATGACCCTTGTTGTGGTACAGGAACCATACCTAGAGCCGCATATGATATTAAACGGGAAGCAGGTATTAATGCTGCAGATGCATTATCATCTATCTATGCGAGCGATAAAGTAGCTTTTCCATTACAAATGGCTACTCTAGCTATTTCCGAACCAGCTAATATGGGTGAAATTCTACAAATATTCAAAGAAGATTGCACTGATATTAACGTAGGAGAGACTCAACAGTTTAGAAATCCTTACGATGGGTCAATAATAGAACAGGAATATCAACAAGTAAGTCATATTGCTTCTAACCTACCATTCATTCAACAAGAAGATTTAAAAATACTAAATCCTGGGATCAAAGATAAAACCAACCAAATAATCAGAGAAAACTCCGGTACAAACATTAAACTAAAAGCTAAAAGTGATTTATATGCATACCTTCCATTTTATTTTTGGAAACTCTTGAACAACAATGGACGACTTGGTATTATCATATCAAATTCATGGCTTGGGACAGAATGGGGAAGTACTTTTAAAGAAGCATTATCTAGATTTTTTAAAATTGATTATGTTATTACTGCAGGAAGAGGACGTTGGTTTCACAATGCAGATGTAGTTACAAATATTCTAATTTTACAGAAAAAGGTCATTCCTGAAGAACCGCAAGAAGAAGATATTACTAAATTTGTAACGATAACTCAGAATTTCGATGACATAGTAGGTAATGAAGAAATTCAAGTTCTTGTTGAAAATATCATGACTGACACTCCTGATAATAATATTGTCATTCAAGAGTATAAAACTAATGGAATTATGACTATACCCCTAAATTGGAATACTCTATTTAGTAATATTTCATGGCTAACTGAACTCGAAGATAAGCTAGTTTACTGTAATGATTTACTTGAAATCAACAGAGGTGAGAGAAGAGGTTGGAACCCTATGTTTTACCCTGAAGACGGACATGGCATTGAATCTGATTACATAAGATCCGTATTAAGAACACCTAGGCACATACAAACGCTTGTAGCTGAAGCAGAGACAGAAGCTTTTTGTTGTTCTTTATCTATCCCCGAACTTGAAGAACTAGGGCATACAGGTGCTCTAGCATGGATTAGAAGATTTGAACATGAACACAATACAAAAGGGGAACCACTAATTGAATCTCTTTGCAGAGAAGGCTACCACTGGTATGAGATGAATGATTCAACAATGGCAGACTTAGTAGCCAGTATGAACTTTAGTCAAAGAATCTTTATAGCAAAATTTGATATAAGATCTTTTGTTGATCAACGTATAACAAGATTTACAGCTAGAGAGGCAGATCTTGATATTGAGTTGACGCATGCACTCTTAAATAGTATTTTAGGAATATTTTTTATTGAATCACTTGGCTTTGGTCGAGGATTAGGGGTACTAGACTTAAGTTCTACCAGAATGAAAAAGTTTCTACGTATGCTTAATCCAGAACTATTAACTCAAGATCAAGCTACATCAATAAAAGAGAAGTTCAGCATAGTAAGAAATAGAAATGTAAAACCTATTCTTGAAGAGTTGATCACACCTGATAGAATTGAATTTGAGGACGTTGTTTTAGATGCATTTGATATAACTCATTTGAAAGAACAAATTTTAAATTCTTTTTTGTATTTATATAATATGCGTACTTCGGTTAACCAATGATATTAAATTCGAAATATTATACGAAAATAAAGACTTTAGGAAAACTTAATTTAGAAAATTTTATAGAGAAAAATAATATTTTGAATATTTTTAAAAACCTCTTGACAATCGAGTGTTTATGAGCTATAATTCCGTCCACTTATTCTAGTAATAAGGATGAAAAATGTGTGACCCGTTAGCTCAGTTGGTAGAGCAATTCCCTTTTAAGGAATGGGCCCTAGGTTCGAATCCTAGACGGGTCACCACTTACAAATACAAGA
>DQSS01000106.1 GCA_015663165.1 Arcobacter sp.
ACTTTCTGAGAACTACCCTTTTTAGTAATTAACAGTGCATCTCCCGTATCAACAATAATCAAATCATCAATATCAACGGTTGTAATATACCTATCTGTTCCATAAATAAAATTATTTTTACTATTTATCCCTATATATTTACTATTTATGGTGTTATTATTTTCATCTCTAGGATACTCTTCAAACAAGGCATCGAAACTTCCTACATCAGACCAAGATATATCAGAGGAGACAACTTTAACAATATTTGATTTTTCCATCACAGCATAGTCAATACTATCTTCAGGAATTCGTAGCATATCATCATGTTTAACACGAAGTATACTTTCCTTAGACGCATTTTCATAAGCTTTCAATGATGATTCATATACTTCTGGAGAATATTTTTTTAATTCTTCTAAAAAAATACCTGCTTTAAAACAAAACATACCAGAATTCCAATAATAGTTTCCAGCATTCAAATAAGAAGTTGCTGTATCGAGATCTGGTTTCTCATGAAAAGCTTTAACATTTAAGCCCTCAGCTTCAATATATCCAAACCCTGTCTCTGCAGAAGTTGGCTCTATACCAAATGTCACTAAATTATTTTCTAAAGCTAATACTTTAGCTTTTTCCAAAACTTTTTCATAAGCCATTTGATTTTTAATCAAATGATCAGATGGGGTAACAAGTACAAGTTCGTCTTCATTTAAATCCATACAGCCCAAAGCAATTGCAGGGGCTGTATTTCGTCCTACAGGTTCTAATAAGTAACGAGCATTAGTCTGATTTAATTCTTCTAATTGATCTAAAGCCAAAAAGTATTGCTCAGTATTAGAAACAATCAGTTGCTTATCACAAATCTTTGTATTTCGCTCAACGGTTAATTGAAAAAGTGATTTATCATCAAAAAGCTTAACAAATTGTTTGGGCATTAAAGTTCTACTAATAGGCCAAAGCCTTGTACCACTTCCTCCACATAAAATAATATTAGTCATTTAAATTCTTTAAATACCAATCATACATCATGCGAATACCGTCTTCTAATTCAACCTTATGCTTCCAACCAAGCCCATGTAATTTGGCAGGGTCAGTCAGTTTAAGCATTGTCCCATCAGGCTTAGTATCATTAAAGTAAAGTTCACCCTCATAACCCACAATCTTTTTAATTGTTAATGCCAATTCTTTTATGCTAATATCAACACCTGTACCAATATTAATATGGGTATTTCGTATCTCTTTCTCATCTTTATCATAAGTATCAGTAAAATCTCGGCTTTCCAATAAAAAAACACAAGCATCTGCCATATCTTCTGAATAAAGAAATTCTCTTCTTGGTTTTCCACTACCCCATATTTCTACACGAGCAACATTATTTTCTTTTGCTTCATGCATTTTTCGTAGTAATGCTGGTAAAACATGTGAAGTCTCTAAATCAAAGTTATCATTTGGACCATAAAGATTTGTAGGCATAACTGAAATAAAATTTGTACCATATTGTAAATTATAAGATTCACACATCTTGATACCTGCTATTTTTGCTATGGCATACGGTTCATTTGTATATTCCAACGCAGAAGTCAATAAAGAGTCTTCAATCATTGGTTGAGGAGCATTTCTAGGATAAATACAAGTGCTTCCTAAAAAAAGTAGTTTTTTTACTTGCTGTATGTAAGATTGATGAATTACATTGTTTTGAATCTGAAGATTCTCATAAATAAAATCTGCCCTATAAGTATTATTTGCCACAATACCACCAACTTTTGCAGCAGCTAAGATAACATACTCTGGTTTCTCTTTTTCAAAAAAAGATACTACTTCTTCTTGATTCATTAAATCTAACTCTTGATGCGTTCTATAAACTAAGTTGGTATAACCTTTTAGTTTTAAATTCTGTAAAATGGCAGAACCAACCAAACCTCGATGCCCTGCAATGTATATTTTACTATCTTTTTTCATCACAGTCCTCTACTCAAAATAGTTCATTGTGGTATATCCACCATCTTTAAGGTATTGATCTTGGGTCATAAGCTTTAAGTCACTTTGCATCATATCATTAACAAGTTCTTCCAATTTATATTCTCGTTCCCAACCTAACTTTGTTTCAGCCTTTGTGGGGTCACCAAGCAATAAATCAACTTCGGTTGGTCTAAAGTATTGGGAATCTACTGAAACCACTTCACGTCCTATTTCAAGTTGATATTTAGGATTAGTACAGGATTTTACAAAACCCTTTTCATCTACCCCTTCTCCTTTAAACCCCACTTCAATTCCAGCATAAGCAAAAGACATTTTTACAAAGTCTCTAACCGTCGTCGTAATTCCTGTTGCAATAACCCAATCTTCTGCTTCATCAGCTTGAAGTATCATCCACATCATTTTTACATAGTCTTTTGCATGACCCCAGTCTCTTTTCGCATCTAAATTTCCCAGATAGAGTTTATCTTGTAATCCAAGTGCAATTTTAGAAGCTGCTCTTGTAATCTTTCTGGTTACAAATGTCTCTCCTCTAACAGGAGATTCATGGTTAAATAAAATACCATTACAAGCAAACATACCATATGCTTCTCTGTAGTTAACCGTAATCCAGTAAGCATACATCTTTGCTACAGCATAAGGACTTCTTGGATAAAAAGGGGTAGTTTCAGACTGTGGTGTTTCTTGTACTTTTCCATAAAGTTCCGAAGTACTGGCTTGATAAATTTTTGTTTTTTTACTTAAACCTAAAAGTTTAACAGCTTCAAGGATTCTCAGTGTTCCTGTACCATCTGCATTGGCTACATACTCAGGTGTTTCAAACGAAACTGCCACATGAGACATGGCTGCTAGATTATAGATTTCATCAGGCTGTGTCTCTTGAATGATACGTGTCAAGTTCATAGAGTCTGTCATATCACCATAGTGTAAAATAAGGTTTCTATCTTCTATGTGTGGATGTTGATACAAATGATCTATTCTGTCCGTATTAAATAAAGAACTTCTTCTTTTTATTCCATGAACAATGTATCCTTTCTTTAGCAAAAACTCTGCTAAATAACTCCCATCTTGTCCTGTAATTCCTGTTATTAAGGCTACTTTTTTCTTTGTCATACTTTATCTTCTTTCTCTTAAATTAGTAATTACTTTCTTTTCAATTAAAGAAATCAACTATCTTCTCACATGCCTTACCATCACCATAAGGATTATGTGCTTTGGACATCTTCTCATAAGCAACAGCATCTTCAAGTAATGCTGTTGCTTCTTTGACGATTAAAGCCGTATCAGTTCCTACCAATTTCACGGTTCCAGCTTCAAGTGCTTCTGGTCGCTCAGTGGTGTCTCTCATAACCAGTACAGGTTTACCTAAAGATGGTGCTTCTTCTTGAACCCCACCCGAATCAGTGATGATAAAATATGATTTGTCCATCAAATAGATAAATGACTCATACTGCATTGGAGCAATAAGATAAATATTTGGAACATCCCCTAACAATTCCATTACAGGCTTTTGAACATTAGGATTTAAATGCACAGGGTAAATAATACTAAGTTCAGGATTCTTTAACGCAATTTCTTTTAATGCTGTACAAATATTAATAAACCCTTG
>DQSS01000054.1 GCA_015663165.1 Arcobacter sp.
TTAAAAGAAAAAGAAAATTCAAATAAAAATCATATAGAATTTTTGAAAGGTGAAAATAAAGATTTAGATGATAGATTAAAATCTATTTATTCCGATGGAACAGAGATAGAAGAGAGAATTAAAGATATTAAAGAAAAACCGTATAAAAAGATTGTATTAGAAGATCAAATTAATACAACTGATGAAATAAAATATTTAGACACTATGCAAGAGAATATGAAAAAATATGGTGTTGAGTATCCAAAAAGACTTCTTTATGCATTTCATACAGCCTTGAAAAGTGCAGAGTTTTCACCATTAGCAGTTTTATCAGGAGTAAGTGGAACAGGTAAGTCAGAACTTCCAAAACTTTATTCACATTTTGGTGGTTTTAACTTTTTAGCAGAAGCGGTTCAACCTACCTGGGATTCTCCAGCATCAATGATCGGTTACTATAATACAATCGATAGGAAATTTGATTCTACTAATATACTAAAGTTCTTATTACAAACATCACAAAGTAAAAATGAAGCACCATTCGGATTGAAAGAAAGTATGAATATGGTACTTTTGGATGAAATGAATTTAGCCCATATAGAACTCTATTTTGCAGAGTTTTTAAGTAAATTTGAACTGAGACGAGGAAGCAGTGGTGTAAATTTAGATATACAACTAGGAACGGCTTTGAATTATCCATTACCATTAGATAGAAATGTTTTATGGATTGGGACTATGAACGAAGATGAAACAACAAAATCACTTTCAGATAAAGTGCTTGATAGAAGTTTCTCTATAAACTTTCCACGACCAACTGAGCTTAAAAGTAGACCTAAGATAAAGACGCTTGATGAAATAAAGAAATTTGAATATCTACATAGAGATACTTGGGATAAATGGATACAAGAAGAGTCACTATTTACAGGTTCTAAAAGTGAAGTTTTAGAAAAATACAAAGAGATGTCTAACGAAATTAATAAGCATTTAGCACCAACAGGAAGAGCTATTGGGCACAGGGTTTGGCAATCAATGGAGTATTATATAAATAATCACCCATTAGTTATCCAAAATATAGACAACGAGGATGAGCTAGAAAAAAATGTCAAATTAGCATTTGAGGAGCAGTTAGTACAAAAAATAATGCCAAAACTAAGAGGCATAGAAGTTCATGGTAAAGAAAAGGAGTCTTTGATGAGTATTAAAGAAATATTAACTCAAAAAGAATTTAAGATAAGAGAAGATTTTGAACTTGCCATGGACAACCCTTATGGGCAATTTGTATGGAATAGTGCGAATTATTTAAAAGAAGATTAGTATGGAGTTTTTGAAACTATACGATAAAGAGAATAGAGATATTCTCTATAGTATGAGTTGGTTAAACAAAAACTCTATTTTTGATAAAAGTACAGGTAGTTTTGAAGAGATTGATCTGTTTACATTTTTAGAAAATATCAATAAATTTGATTATGAAAAAGATACTTTTTATGATGATGTTTATTATATACTTGAATACACAAAAGATAGTATATTGCATTTAATTAATAATATCAATAAAGAGATTAAAAGAGAGCATAAGATTCTTCCTATCTCTCAAGCAAGAGAGTTTGATAAAAAAACAATTATGTGGCTAAGTCGTCAAGACGGTCGAAGCATAAGAGAAAAGCTGAAAAACAACATGATTAAAACGGTTAAAAGATATAAAAATGTAGATACTTACGAAAATAGAGTTTTTAAAACCTTCTTGAAAAAATTAATTTTAGTAGATGAGGCGAGATGTAAAATACAAAGCAGTGACCATTTAATTAGTAAGATTAGGCAATGGCTTAGAAGTGACGATGCTAAAAATATAAATGAATATGGGAATATAGTTTATAATAATATATTGTTACACCATCCACACTACAGTAAAATTTTCAAAAGTTATAAATGGCTGAATAGACTAGATGAAAAAGTAAAAAAATACCAAGATTTATATCCTAAACAGATAATAGATATTTTAACATTTAGTATTTTAGAAAAACTACAATTTAAAACTACTAAATTAGTTTTACCGAATAATTTAGAAATAAAACATGATGAATTTAATATAAGTTTTAATGATGGATTCTTACCTGAGAAAATTGATTTAGCTGGTAATATCACAAAATTAAGGATTAAGACAATTGATGAAGTTAATTTCAACAATATTGTTAATTTGGAACAAAATATTATAGATGAACAATTAAATTTAGAACTTAATAAAGACAGGACATTTACTATTATTCAGGATGACCTCAAAGAGGTATTTATTGATTTGTTTAGATTGTTCCCAATTGCTAAATTAGGTAAAGATATTATAAATTTTCCAATGATGCTAAAGCAACAAATTGACAATAAAATAGTCAATGGAAATAATGCAAAAATAATAGATTTAAATCATGAAATTTACACATTGCCTGAGATATTAAAAACTTATGATACCGGCATATTAAGATACTTTTTAGAAGACTTTAAAAAATATTTTAAAGATCAGCAACTTAATTATATTATCCCTGACTATGTTAATGTTTTTGAATTTACACAGGTTAAAAAACAGATTAATAACCATTTCAAAAATAATAAGTCTATTCCGAAAAGTATATTAGTAGGTATGAAATATCTATTTGATGAAAATACTAAGGTTGATGATACTTTAATATATATACAAAAAAATCATAATAATGAATTTTTTGTTACACCTCTATTGGTTAAGTATGATAAAAAACTAGAGAGTACAACAAAGGGTTTATATATAGAGAGACATCCAACAAAAAAACTTCAAGACTCTAGTGATATACTCAACTCTTTAAATAACATCTTTCCAAAAGATATTTCTCAAAAGTTATTAAATAAATTCTTACAAAATGGTCTAAAAAATTTAAAAAAAGAAAAAATTGTTTTTTATCATAATGAGAATATTTTAAATTTGAATGACTTTGATATTTCAAAATCAAAATATAATAACTCTTCAATAGAGAAGATTAAAAAACTATATACGACAAATAATCTTTTTAAGAAAAAAACAGTTTTTATAAATGATGATAAAGAAGAAAATCTAAAAACATATAAAAAAATACTTGGGTATGAATCAGATGGCTTGACACTTTGGAAAGAGCATTTGCCAGATTTATCTATGGAGATTATTAGAGATGGGTATTTTGATAAGTTTACATTAGTTGATGGCAAAACCCAAATAGTAGATAAGAAAATAGAAATAAAAGGGCATTTTACTATTCCGAAAGGTATCTCTGAGTTATCATTTCCTTTAGTATTCGACAATAAGAAAATAGGATATATCGCTGATTTAAAATCAAAAGATTTTCCTTTTTCAGAAAATATTGAGTGTACATTGGAACTTATATATGATTACGAAAGTGAAGAGTTATATACCTTGACTTTTTTACCTACTAGTAATAACTTGTCAACTATAAAAGTAAAATGGCAAAAAGAGAAAGAAAAGTCATATGAGAATTTGATATACCCTGAGTATCCTGCTAATATAGATCTTGAAAACAGTATTGAAGATGAAATCATTATTGAATTTAAACAGTTAGAAAAAGACTTTAAAGCACTGAAGGGTAATAGATTTTATGATAAGTCTTATTTCTTTTTAAAAA
>DQSS01000073.1 GCA_015663165.1 Arcobacter sp.
TATATAGCATACAACATAACATTACTACTTACATAATATGTTTGTAATAGTTCCATTAATTATAATATTTTTATGTTTGTCTTATTTATATGTAACTGAGACAAGTTTTTATACTGATATACTGATATATGGAATTATTGCACTTACTACATTTACTTCTCTTTTCTTATACAAAAAGATTCAAAAAGATTTAAAATAACAAGAAAAGAATGCAATACAACTTGAAATAAATGACTTACTACACAAGTTAGAAAATGCAAAAGATGAAAAAATATTTTTATCTTATACTCATAAACTTAATATATTAAAAAAAGAATTACATAAATAAATATATATTAACAGTAAGACTTAATATTTGCTATACTATCAAAACATGATGCGATAAATGATGCAATTATATCCGCAATGATATTTTTAAAACTACAAAATCATCTTTTTCTAAAGGTGCTTTTTGTTAAAATTAAATTAATATATTAGTTATTAAATGCTATTTTAATGCTATATAAAAAATATATAATGAACGCAATTTAAAAATAAAATTAAAATACAGGAGTTTATAAATGAGTAACGTTTTTAATCCAAAGAGTGAAATTTTCAAAAATCCAGCATTTGGATCAATGGAAGAATATAAAAATTTAGTTGAAAAATTTGATACTGATTATGAAGGTACATGGGCAAGTTTTGCTGATGAAAAGATTGATTGGTTTTCAAAATATGATACAGTACTTGATGAATCGAATGCACCATTTTATAAGTGGTTTGAAGGCGGTAAACTAAATGTTGCAAATCAATGTGTAGATAGACATCTTGCAACAAAATCAAATCAAACTGCTATATTATTTGAAGCGGATAATGGTGAAAGTGAACATATAACTTATGGTGAACTAGCAATCAGAGTAAATAAAACAGCAAATATGTTCAAAAATGAATATGGAATTTCTAAAGGAGATAGAGTTGTTATATATATGCCAATGATTCCCCAAGCTGCTGTTTCTATGCTTGCTTGTGCAAAAATTGGAGCTATTCATTCTATTGTATTTGGTGGTTTTTCTAGCGAAGCCCTAAGAGATAGAATTATAGATGCCCAAGCTAAATTAGTTGTAACAGCTGATGGTGCTTACAGAAAAGGTAAACCTTATATGTTAAAGCCTGTTGTTGATAAAGCTTTAGAATCAGGTTGTGAATGTATCAAAAATGTTTGTGTAGTAAAAAGAAACAATGAAGATATTACTTGGGTAGAAGGTAGAGATACTGATTATGCTACTATGTTTGAAAATCAAAGTGAAGAATTTGCAGCAGAGCCTATGGATAGTGAAGATCCACTATTCTTACTTTATACTTCAGGATCAACAGGTAAACCAAAAGGTGTTCAGCATTCAACTGCTGGATATATTCTTTGGGCGCAGATGACTATGGAGTGGGTATTTGATGTTAAGAGCGAAGATACTTATTGGTGTACTGCTGATATTGGTTGGATTACAGGTCATACATATATAGTATATGGACCACTTGCTGCTGGTGCAACTACAGTAATGTTTGAAGGTGTACCAACTTATCCAGATGCTGGTAGATGTTGGAAAATGGTAGAAAAATATAAAATAAACCAATTTTACACAGCACCAACTGCAATTAGACTTTTACATAAAATGGGCGAAGATGAGCCAGGTAAATATGATTTATCATCTTTAAGAATCCTTGGAACTGTTGGTGAACCTATTGATCCTCCTGCATGGAAATGGTACTATGAAGAAGTTGGAAACTCAAACTGTTCAATTGTTGATACATATTGGCAGACTGAAACAGGTGGGCATATGATATCTCCACTTCCAGCAGCTACTCCTATTAAACCTGCATGTGCTACATTTGCACTTCCTGGAATTGTTGCAGAAATAATTGAAGCAGATGGTAGTGCTGTACAAACTGGTGAAAAAGGGTTCTTATGTATTACTAAACCTTGGCCATCAATGATTAGAACTATTTGGAATGATGATGAAAGATTTATCAAATCATACTTTGGTGATTGTAAAAAAGATGGTAAACCTGTATATTTCTCAGGTGATGGAGCTATGATGGATGAAGAAGGTTATATTACTATAACTGGAAGAACTGATGATGTTATAAATGTTTCTGGACATAGAATCGGAACAGCAGAAATTGAAGCAAGTGTTAAAAAATGTGAAGCAATTGCTGCAAATGCAGTTGTTGGAAAACCTCATGAGATTAAAGGTGAGGGAATATTTGCATATGTTGTACTTAAAGACCCTGATTCAATTTCAAAAGAAGATTTAATCAAAGAGATAAATAAAATCTTAAAAGCTGATATTGGAGCAATTGCACTTTGTGATGATATTGCAATAGTACCAGATGTACCAAAAACTAGATCAGGTAAAATTATGAGAAGAATTTTAAGATCAATTGCAAAAGGTGAAGAGATTACTCAAGATACTTCAACTTTAGAAGACCCATCTATTGTTGGTGTTATTGAAAATATTGTAAAAGGGTAATCCTTTTACAATTATAAAAAAAAGGCTAAGGATTTTTCCTTAGCCTTTTTTATTTGCTATTTAATATTATTTAGTTAGAAGCTTCAAAACAAAAAATTAAATCACTTGCAATATCATCTGGATTTTCTAATCCAATAGAAAGTCTAATAAGACCATCTGTTATACCTAAAAATTCTCTTTGCTTATCATCAAAATCACTATAAATAGTACTAGCCATATGTAAACCTAATGTTCTACTATCTCCAATATTTGCCGTAAGTGTTAAAAGATTTGATGCATCTAAGAACTTAAATGCTTTTTCTTTTGTACCCATATCTACAGTTATTACTGAACCACATCCATTTTTATAGTATTCATTATATATTTTATTATCACAGTTTTTTGCAAGTGATGGATGGTTTACATTTATTCCTACACTGTCTAAAGCTTTAGAGATAAGTTCACAAGAAGAGTTTATTCTTTGTGTTCTTAACTCTAAAGTTTCTAAGCCAAGCATAGTTTGATAGGAAGCATTTGCGTTTGCACTCATTCCAAAATCTCTTAAAACTCTTTTTTTATTTGCACCAACTAATGCTTTAGCACCTAGCTTAGAAATAAATGGTTTTAAAAATTCATATCTTTTTGTAGAAAACTTACCCTCAGGTTGAACATAAGCAAAAATTGAAATACCACCTAAAGCAGATGAATTTCCAGAAATTACTTTAGTTGTAGAATAAGAAACAATATCAGCACCATATAAAAATGGCTTAACAATTAAGGCAGTTGAAGTATTATCAACCATAAATGCTATATCATTTTTATTTGCGATTTTTCCTATACTTTTCATATCAGGAAGTCTTAAATTTGGATTTCCAACACTTTCACAAAA
>DQSS01000131.1 GCA_015663165.1 Arcobacter sp.
CGAAAGATATTCAAGTTATAAATTATCTTTAAAATATCAAAAAGAATCTTTAAGATTATTTAAAAAAATAAAATACAAAGTAGGTATAGTAGAAGCGCATTCATCAATGGGAAATATTTATAGAGAATTAGGTAACTATATATTAGCACTTAGTAATTATGAAAAAGCATTAAAAATAGCTACCCAAATAGATAATCAAAGTAATATTGGACTTTGTCTTTTAAGAATAGGGATTTATTACGGTAAAATAGGTAACTTAGATTTATCATTAAATTATAGTAATGATGCATTAAAAATATTTAAAGAACTAAATAATCAATATAATATTGCAGTACTACTCGGAAATATTGGTAGTATATATTTTAAAAAAGGTGATTTTAAAAACGCATTAAAATATCAAAATGAGTCTTTAGTTATTAATAAAGAATGTGGAATATTATTTGGTATTTCTAGTAATTTAGTAAACTTAGGAAATATATATAGTGATAAAGGTGACTTATCATTATCCTTAAAATATCAAAATGAAGCAAATATTGTATACGTAGATGCTCAAGATAAATCAAGTAAATTAATAAATTTAGAAAATATTGGAAGTATTTACTTCGAGCAAGGTAACTTAGATAAAGCTTTAAATCATCTTACTGAATCATTACAGATAGCAAAGAGTATTTTAGATATTGTTAGGGAAGTAGATTTATTGATTTCTTTAAGTGCAATCTATATTGAAAAAGACAACATAAAAATAGCTTTAGAGTATCAAAATGAAGCACTTTATATTACTGAAAATAATAATTTTATAATTCAAAATATGCAAATAAATTATAACTTTGCTAAAATATACACAAAACTAAACAAATATGATGATGCTTTAAAACACTTTGAAGATGCTTTAGATATGGCACTAGAAAAAGGCTATATGAAAAATCAAATAGAAATATACAATGGCTTAGGAAATTTATATACTTTAATAAATAATTTACCAAAAGCTTTTGAGTATCAAGAAAAAGCTTTAAAACTAGCAAAAGATAAAGGATATCTAATATTAGAAGCAGAAATTTTAGATAGTCTTGCTAATATACATCTTAAAAAAGAAAATAAAAGTGAAGCTTTAAAATACAAGCAACATTCGCTAAGTATATTTAAACAAATTGGAAATAAAATCAAAATAGAAAAAATACAAAATAATATAGAGGAAATAAAATGTTAAAAATTGGAATAATAGGTGTAGGAACTGTAGGAACTTCAGTATGTCAAATACTTGAAGATAACAAAGATATCATAACTGCAAGAGCAGGTGTAGAACTTGTACCAGTTGCTGGAGTAGTAAATAACTTATCTAAAAAAAGAGATGTAAGTATTAAAATTACTGACAATCCTGATGATATACTAAATGATGATTCTATTGATATTGTTGTTGAACTTATGGGTGGGGTTGAAGGAGCTTATAATGTTGTTAAAAAAGCATTACAAAAAGGAAAAGCAGTAGTAACTGCAAACAAAGCTCTTCTTGCATATCATAGATATGAACTTCAAGATATTGCTGGTGATACACCTTTTGAATTTGAAGCTGCTGTTGCTGGTGGTATTCCTATTATTTCGGCTTTAAGAGAAGGTTTGGGTGCAAATCATATTGAGAGTATTAAAGGTATTATAAACGGCACTTGTAACTATATGCTTGATAAGATGATAAATGAAGGTGTTGATTATGACACTATTTTAAAAGAAGCACAAGATTTAGGATATGCTGAAGCTGACCCTTCTTTTGATGTTGGTGGTTTTGATGCAGCACATAAGCTTCTAATAATGGCTTCAATTGCATACGGAATAGATGCAAAACCTGAAGATATTTTAATAGAAGGTATTGAGAATGTAAGTCCGGAGGATATATCATTTGCTAAAGAGTTTGGATATGCACTTAAACTTTTAGGTATTGCAAAAACAAGAGGAGATAAAGTTGAACTTAGAGTTCATGCTGTTCTTATTCCTACAAGTGAAATGCTTGCAAAAGTAGATGGTGTTATGAATGCTGTTTCTGTTGTAGGAGATAAAGTAGGAGAAACATTATACTATGGTCCTGGTGCGGGTGGTGATGCTACTGCTAGTGCTGTTATTGCTAATATTATTGATATTGCTAGAAAAGGAAAAGGGAAAGGTTCTCCTATGCTTGGATTTAAAACTTCTTTAGAATCTGGGCTTCATTTAGCTGATAAAGGTGATATTGAAACTAAATACTATCTAAGACTTCATGTAGAAGATAAGCCAGGGGTACTTTCAAAAGTAACTACAATTTTAGGAAATAGAAATATTTCTATTAAAAATATGGTACAAAATTCTGTAGATGAAACTAGTGCAAACTTACTTTTATCTACTCATACTTGTAGTGAAAAAGATATCAAAGAAGCATTAGAAATCTTCGAGACAGAAAATCTAGTCTTATCTAAACCTGCAATGATAAGAATAGAAGAATAAAATATAAAAGAATCGGCTTAATGAAACTATCGGGGGTTTAAAAACTTCACTAAACTTAGGTACTATATAAGGAAACAAAGGATTTTTTATA
>DQSS01000302.1 GCA_015663165.1 Arcobacter sp.
AATTTTTTTTCATCTCAGTTAAAATCTTACACTATCTTCACTTTAGCCTCTTTTTTTGGCTATGGTGTTGATATATACTAAAAAATTTAGTGAATTTAATACAGAATTAAAAGTTGATTTGAAAAATGAAAAATTAATTTATCCTGAAAAAGATGGTTTGACAATAAGTCAAAAACAAACTTGTAATTTTAGTGATAACGAAAACTTTGTTGTATTTGAATGTGTACATAGACTATTAAATCAAGGTTACAATCCAAAACATATAGAACTTGAACAAACATATTCAAAGATAAAAAAAGAAGATGGTGGCGGTCGTGCTGATATTATTGTAAAAGATAATGATGATAAAGTATTATTGATAATAGAATGTAAAACATACGGTACAGCATTTGATAGTCATTGGAAAAAAACTTTGCAAGATGGTGACCAACTTTTTAGATATATCACAAACAAAAGAGAAACACAATTTTTATGTATGTATGCTTCATCTTTTATTGATAACGAAATTAAATATCCTTATAGACTAATATCATTAAATGATAATGAAAAATACTTAGAAAATAATATAGATTTATTGTCTTTCAAAGAAGCAAAAACACAAAATAAAGAAGATATATTTAAAGCTTGGTCAGATACATATAAAAGTTATTATGCGACTATTGGACTTTTTGAAGATACACAAGCTTATAAAATAGGTAAAGACAAATATACTGTAAAAGATTTAAAATCTATTAGCAGTAAAGATATTCAAAGCAAATATCATGAGTTCGCTACAATTTTAAGACAACATAATGTTTCAGGTCGTGAAAATGCTTTTGATAAGTTAGTAAATTTATTTTTATGTAAAGTAACTGATGAAAAAGAAAACCCAGATAATCTAAAATTTTATTATAAAGGTATCTCTTATGATGAGCCTTTTGATTTTCAAGATAGATTACAACTACTTTATAAGCAAGGTATGGATAAATTTTTAGATGACGATATTACTTATATTGACAATAATCTAATAGATGAAGCCTTTGGAATATTTAAAGATAAACCAAATGAAACAAAAAGACTAATCAAACAATATTTAAAAGAACAAAAGTTTTTTACAAATAATGACTTTGCTTTTATAGATGTACATAATGAAAAACTTTTTTATCAAAACTTTGAAGTACTTTTAAAAATATCAAGAATGATACAAGATATATCATTAACTGCATCAGATGAAAATCAATTTTTAGGAGATATGTTTGAGGGGTTTTTAGACCAAGGTGTTAAACAAAGTGAAGGACAATTTTTTACCCCTATGCCTATTGTGAAGTTTATCATTAATTCTATGCCAAAACTAGATGAGCCAAAAGTTATAGATTATGCTTGTGGTTCGGGACATTTCTTAAATGAATACATATCAGTAGATAATAAAGCTAAAATAACAGGGATAGAAAAAGAGTATAGACTTTCAAAAGTTGCTAAAGTTAGTTCATTTATGTATGGTAGCGATATAGATATTATTTATAGTGATGCTTTAAGTACAAATGATAAAATTAAAAATAATTCTTATGATGTTATTATCGCAAATCCACCTTATAGTGTTAAAGGTTTTTTAGAAACTTTGGCAGATGAAGATAGACACAAATATGATTTGATTAAAGAGATTGATGAAAAAAGTTATTCTAAAAATGGTTCTATAGAGTGTTTTTTTATTGAGAGAGCAAAGCAACTTTTAAAGACAGATGGAATTGCTGGTATTGTATTACCAAATAGTATATTAAGTAAAGATACACCTAAAATATATATAAAAACTAGAGAGATAATTTTAAAGTATTTTGACATAGTTGCTATTGCTGATTTTGGAAGTGGTACATTTGGAAAAACTGGAACAAATACTGCAACACTATTTTTAAGAAGAAAAGCAGTTAGTCCTGATATATCTGAACATTTAAAAGATATGGTTAATAGTTGGTTTGAGTGTGACTTTGAGACTAATAAAAGTTTTAAAGATGAAAATATTTTAAAAGAGTATTGCCATCATATTAAGATAGATTTTGATTTATATAAAACAATTTTATGTAAAAATATAGATGAAAAAATATATAAAAATGAAACTTTTTCAGAATATAAAGTAAGTTTTGAAAAATTAACAGAAACTAAAAATAGAAAAAAGAGAGCATATTATAAAAATCTTTCTATTGAAGAAAAAAATGATTTAGAATCAAAAGAACTTTTAAAATATATAGTAGAGATTGAAAGAGATAAAGTTTATTATTTTGGATTAGCTCACAAGAATAAAAATGATGTAGTAATTATAAAATCTCCATCTGATAATAAAGAAAATAAAAAGTTTTTAGGTTATGATTGGAGTTCATCAAAAGGTAAAGAGGGAATACAATACTTAGCAAATAGTACTTTAAATGATGATACATTAAGTGAAGATGATAAAAGAGTTTTGGAAAATTTATCAGGATTAAAAAATATAAATACACCACTTTATAATCCTCATGATAAAGATGATGAAACAAAAATAAATAGTTTAATATCTAAAAATTTCAATAATGAAGAATTTGAGATACCACAAGAGCTAAAACAATTTGTTTCAAAAGCTAAATTAGTTGATATGCTTGATTTTACAAGAAAAGATTTTAATAAAGGGATAAACTTAGTACCTAAAAAGGAAATTTCACTGTTAAGTAGTAAGTTTCCAAATATTGATTTAGATACTTTATTACAAAAAATTAAAGGAAATACAACAAAAATAACAAAAGATGAAATACAAGAAGTTGGTAAATTTCCAGTTATTACACAAGAACAAAATAATTTAATAGCAGGTTATACAAATATCAACACAACAATTACAGATTTACCATTAGTTATGTTTGGTGACCATAGTTGTACTTTTAAATTTATTGATTTTCCATTTATAAGAGGTGCAGATGGTACACAGTTATTAAAATTTGATGAAAATAAGATTTTAACAAAATATTTTTATCATTTATCTAATATATTGGAAATTACAAATAAAGATAAGTATGAAAGACATATGAAATATTTAAAGAGTAATAAAATTCCAGTACCTCCCTTAACTATACAAAAAAATATTATCAAAGAATGTAAAATAATAGATGAAAGTATTGATAAAGCAAATACAAATATAGAAGATTTAAATAGTAAAATTGAAGAAGAAATAAAACAATCCAAAGGAACACCAACAAAACTTATAAATATAACTTCAAAAATTGGAAGTGGTTCAACTCCAAAAGGTGGCGAAAAATCTTATAAAGAGAGTGGTATTACTCTTATTCGTAGTCAAAATATTTATGATAGTGAATTTCACAAAGAAGGATTGGTTTTTATAGATGATATACAAGCTAAAAAATTAGATATAGTTACTATAAAAGAAAATGATGTATTATTTAATATTACAGGTGCATCTGTTGCTAGATGTTGTATCGTTGAAAAGATATATTTACCTGCAAGAGTAAATCAGCATGTAGCTATCATAAGACCAATAATAGAAAAAGTATTACCTAAATATCTTCAAAAGATACTTATAAGTAAAGGTATAAAAAAAGAGTTAGTTACTATGTCAGAAACTAGTTTATCAAGAGAAGCTATAACAAAAGTACAATTAGAAGATTTCAAAATACCTTTACCATCAATTGAAATTCAAAAAGAGATAGTTGAGAAAATAGATAAATTAGAAATTGAGATTAATAAAGCTCAAAAAGTGATAGACGGGGCTAGTGATAAAAAGAAAGAAATTTTAAGAAAGTATTTATAAGCAAAGAATTAAATTTAAAAAATGAATTAACAGAATTTTCACTTTACTCTATTCAAAACAATAAAGAAGTTACTGAGTTAAAAGACACACAACAAATACGAGGAGCCAATAATTTACCCTAGCGGAAATTTAGGGTCAGGTGATGAAAACAAACTTTTTACTCAAATTTTTCCTAACCTTAGCAATAGCCGAAGCAGTGATCTTCAAATATCTACCCACCTCAGCCTGTCCAAAAATTTAGAAAATTTAGGGTCAGGTGA
>DQSS01000215.1 GCA_015663165.1 Arcobacter sp.
AAAATGGCTATAGCAAAGTATGGTACTAATTTAGATGTGCAAGGTAACATAGAGTTTAAAAAGCGTATTTTGATGGTGTCACAGAAGCATAACTTGAAAGTCAGCTTTGTAGATCCACAGATGAAGAAGATACAAGAGCAGTACAGGTCAAGAAATTATAAGAGAGGAATGAGTAGATAAAGTAATCATCGTGACATTTTTATAGAATAATGCTATAATATTGTCACGATAACATATAGGAGCTAAACCAGTGAAGCATTATATAGATAAAATAGAGCAAAAAATTCATACACTACCATTAGATACTCCTATGCCCTTTTCTAAAGCAAAAATCAAAGAAGTCTCTACAGATACCCTTAGAAAAATTCTCCATCGTCTCCATGACAGAGGAGAAATTACTATTGCAAATAGAGGTTATTTTAAACGCATAGAGCCTTTTCGGGAACTTGTTTTTATCTATGGATCACTCAAAAAAGGTTTTGACAACCATCATCTACTTAGTAAATATACAAAAAGAATTGGCAAAGCCATCACTATAGGTAAGTTTGGCATGTTTGAAGATAGCTTCGGTAACTACCCTTATCTTATCCCTGTACCCAAAATGAGAGTACATGGAGAACTTTACATTATTGAACGAAAAGAACTACTAGATAAGTTAGATCAGTTTGAGGGTGCTCCAGAGTATTATGAGCGTAAAAAGATTCTTGTAAAGTCTCATCGTGGTACACATAGGGCTTCTGTATATATTCAGCCACATACTACAGTACCACAGGATCAAAAACCATTAAGACAATGGAAAGCAGATACCGACTACAAGGTTACACAGCTTGATAAATATCTTGAAGATGCAATTGGAGCATAATGAACTACACAACTGAAGGCACTACAAGACGCTACAAAGGAAACCATCTATGCAGCTACCCAACTTTCATACCTGAAAAAAATAACCTTTGTCAGTATGGATGTGAGTTTGAGTTTTATATCAATAGCGATCAGTACAATTACGCCGAAGCAATAGAAGCTCTCACGCAGGACATATATAACCTTACACATGCAGATATATTGGTGGATGAATTTTCTATTCCTAGTGCCGCAGATAGAAATAGGTGTATGCAGATTAAGCCTGATATTTCACTACAAGATCACGGTGTAGAGATCTCTGTACCCATTTCCACCAAAGAGGGTATCATTCACTTTATTGAAACGATTATACCTTTGATTGATATCTACGGTTACACCAACGAGGAGACAGGTTTTCATATACATATTTCTACACTTCAGAATGATGGCTCACATATAGACTTTTACCGTTTTATGCTCTTGTGTGACAATACAGATCTTCTCAGCTCATGGAAGCCAAGAGAGGGATATAGCCAAAATGTGATGGATATCCTCTCATCAAATACTAAACAAGAAGCTAGAGTTATCAAAAGCAAAAAAGGTACTATCTGGAACTTGGAGCGAATTGACACTCATCACATAGAGATAAAATCAATCGGTGGTATCAATTACCATCAAGAACCTATACGCATCATAAACGAATTTGAAGCGTATGCTGTCTATTTTGTAGAAGCTCTAGGTGATACAACAAAAGAACATAAAGAACTTTTACTTAAACATAAGAAAATAGTAGATGCACTCTCTATAGAAAGAAAAGCTAATTTTGCATCAGCTCTTGGTGAAGCAGGCATATTAAATAGCAAAAACTTTTAACTCTTTAGTCCCAATCCAATTTAGTGATTTTTACACCATCAAAAAAATCAAGAATATCACATTCTAGAATAGAGGCTATCATAAAAAGATGCTTTATTGAGAAGTGTTGGTTGTGGTTTATTTCTGCTTGAGAAACCAATGAAACAGACTTAAAACCAATTAAATGGGTTAATTGAAGTTGAGTAAGATCTTTTTCTTCTCGTTTGAGCTTGACATTTTTACCTATAATCTTATAAAAATCTTCTATATTATGTTCGTTTTTCACGGATGTTTCTCGATTCTTAAGCATTTCTATAATAGTACTTTGATAGAATCTTTTTGCAACCTGTATATACAGGGCAAAGAGAACATGAACATATGAAAAAAATACTTACTTTAGCAATAGTTACTGGGTTATTGATTGGTCTTACGGGGTGTGGCGATAATGAAAAAAATACCCTAGAGGCTGAAAGAAAAGCCAAAAGAGAACATATGAAGCAACGCATCAATAGCAAAAGTAATAATGCACCTACTAAGTTACCTTTATAACATAGAGGGAGCAAGATGAAGCAGATACTTGATTTTGGATCGCAAAAGACTTACTTTGGTATAGAGATACATCGTTTTTCCGATTAACCTTTTAGGGTTATAATAAATAAAAGCAAGGAGATTGCATGACAACTTATCAAGAATTCACACAAGAAGAAGCAAAAGAGTTTGGAGCATTTGCAGAAGATGCTCTTAATGAACAAGATGCGATAAGTGCAACATACAATCCATACGGAGATTCCTATGGAGAAAACTACCCTACCAAGTGGGATAACTTTCATAACAAATGGTTGGCTTTAGACCTTAGTAAAACTGGCGGGTATCCATCGGTATTACTTATGAGTCTTTTAGTGCTTACAGCTCCGTTTACGCTTGGTAAGGTATGGGTGGTTGATTCGATTAAAAAGTGGATAAGCAAATAAAAGTCTCTTTTTATTTGCAGTAAATTTTTATGTAAAAAATTGCTGTACGATTTAGCGTTTACATTTTCTTGGAGCAAATGTTGCATTTTCATCTTCGGGGATACTCCAAAGAGGTAATTGCTTTATATTTGAAACCAAAATATCATCATTATCTAGTAACTTTATGAGTGTATCTTTTGATATATTGCTACATGATCTATTGGGTACAAATTCATACTTTAAAATTCCACTTGCAACAAATTGTTTTCCAAAAAATGATTCAAAAAGTTTTGAGCTATCAGAAAAAAAAGATCCAATGAGTATTAATGCTGAGAATAGAAATAGCAATATGTGCATATATTGCTTTCTGTAGAGTTTAAGCTTTTCTTTCCATGTGGCTGGAAACATATCTATAAATATTGGTATATAAGAAGGAATAATAATTATAAAAATAGATAATGCAATTAAAAAACTGATTGCCAAAATTATTGATGGTACAAAATAAATCCCTTTAAAATATGCTAATGCTGTTTGAAAATACTCTGCCTTGACACCTGTTTCTATGTATATACTATATTTTGCAAATGCCTCTGCGTGAAGATATGAGAAATACGCCAATACAGAAAATGTAAGATAAATAAACTTTTCCCAATATTTCCCATGACTTTTTTTCAAAAATAACGAAATATCATATAAGAGTGCAAATGCAAAAATAAGCATAGACAAAATATAAAATATTTTACCTTGAAGAGTAAATCCAAGCAGTAAAAATGCTATGATATATGCTAAGAAAGAAGGTTTTTGTACTTGAATCCACTTTCTCAATTTTAGATATTTATATTTACACACTATTCTTAAATTCAACATATCCTCTCCAGTTAACTTTACAAATATCTTAATGCAGACTCATACAATACTTGTGCACTTGTATAGGCAGCATAATCTTGAATATCATCACTTTTATTTTCATCAGCCAAATCACATACAGACTTAATTACTAAAGGTTTTGGTTTTGGATTAGTAGCATAGTTAGCTGCACAAAACAAACCATAAGCCTCCATTTCTATACCTTTTAATTTTCGGGCTTGCTTCGTAACATTATCTGTTATTTCGCTATTTGCAATTACTGCTGCTCCAGATGCAAGTTGTCCAATCTTTATTTCTAAATATGTATTAGGTTTTCTACCATCATACGCATCATAAATAGTATTTAAAAAAGATTTGTCATTTTTTAATACATTCATACTATTATATAAATCTCTATTTAATGACTCTTGTCTCATATCAACTTCAAATGTTTGATTTCCATCTTCATCAGTTTTTATTTTTCCCGAATTGTAATCCCAAGAATATTCTACAACAAGAACATCACCTAACTCTGCTTCTCCTGGTATTCCAGCAGCAATACCAGTCATGGCAATATACTTAGGTCTAAATAACTCTATCATTTGAGTAGCCAATATACTAGTAGAGACCATACCCATCTGATCTGGTGATACAGCTATTATATTTAGAACTTTATCTTCTCTTATAAAAGTTGTTTCATAGAATTCAATTGTGGAATTCTTTTTTTTGACAGTTTCCCAATTATTTGATAAACGCATAATATGCTTAAATTCAGGATCATTAAGTGCACAGATAATTGCAATATCGTATATGTATTTATTAATACCCTCATTGAATTTCTTTGTGCGTATAATATAGTCGATTTTATTTGTTAAAATATTTTTCCAATTATGGGAAGATTCACTATATGCCATTAGCGACCAATCATCATCAACAAAATATTCTTGATACTCTTCAATTTTTTCTTCGTATGCACTAATACCAATAATAGACAATGGCTTATTCATTGTATTATCATTTTTTATATCATTTAGCAAAGTAATACTTTCTTCTGCTTTTGGATCATTGCCAAAGTTTTCTGGAAGTAATAAGTCTGTAATTAATAAATCAAAGATATTATCATATAATTCTCTTCTTGCATCATTAGTTGATACTTTACATATAATATTCTCTTCAGTAATCAATTCATTCTGCAATATAATATCTTTAATTTGTTTCATTTTCTCAGGGCTATCTTCAACTAATAATATTTTAATCATGCATTACTCCATCTAGTATAATTTCTAATTCTCGTTTCCAATTTGATTCAATGGCATTATAAAAAACATATCCAATATAAAAACTAGAAAACTTATCCTTATAGTCTTTATGAATTGATTCTAAAGATTCTCCTTCAAAATCATCATGCTGAGTAAATATAACTGTTTTCAAAGTAATACCCATTACATCCATTTCATACAATATTAATTCTCCACCTTTAGCTAATGGATTTTCATCATCTGTATCAAAGTTAGGTAAACTCATATCTAGTAATAATAAATCGAAAGCTTCACTTAATATACATTCTAATCCACTCTGATAGGAATTTTTAATTGTACAATCAAGCTTTATATCCTTTTCTTCTCCATACATATCAAGGAACAGAGTTAAATTTTTTAATTTATTTAAATCATCTTCAACTATCAAGAGTTTCATAAACTAATCCTTTTTTATAAATTTTCATTTCAATAATAATAATAAGTTCTTCTCTTCTAAATAATAAACTATTGTTAGGGTTTGCAAAAGTTCTCTGAATAATATTTGTCGCTTTCATAAGCCCAGTATTTCCTTCTTTTCTATTTGCAGCACTATTGACCGAAGCTTCATCAATTTCAATTTCTTTTTGTTTTATTATTTCATCAAAAGTCTTTAAATCTGCTTCTTCTGTTTTTAACAATACATTAGTAATCTTACAAGTAAAATATTCAGGATAATCCTCTACAAATATCTGAACATCAGTAGATATATCATTACAAGACCTCACATAGTTAATAATGTTTTCAAAAAAGATCTTAAAACAATCAACAAAACTAGTAAAATGTTTTCCTTCAAAAGTATCATAATTTTTACTTTCATAACTAATTTTTAATGCTACAGAAGAAAAAAGATTGGTAATTATTTCTCTACTAGTATCTATCACATCCTCTAAAGCAAAATTTACATCTTTTTGTTTATTTAACT
The DNA here is from genome assembly GCA_015663165.1 of Arcobacter sp. Taxonomy (GTDB): domain Bacteria; phylum Campylobacterota; class Campylobacteria; order Campylobacterales; family Arcobacteraceae; genus CAIJNA01. The sequence goes on from DQSS01000215.1 coordinate 5,709, forward strand.
CAAACCATGAAGTAATTAAATCAATACTATTTTGTATTTCTGTTCTACTACGCCTAATATTATTCAACAATTTTGAATGCAAGGATTTTTTAAGTTTTAATTTGTCAATATCTTTTTCAAGTTTATCAATCAAATCTAAAAAATATTTTTGAGATTTTTCATTAAAATATTTTCGTATAATTGTCAAATTATTTTCTAGTATTTGCTCCAATATTTTCAATATAAGTTCTAGAAAGTCTTTGTAGTTATCGATTTCGGATATATAGTTATTGTAGTAATAATTAATAACACGTTCATTAAAGTAATCAATAGTAGAAAAATCAAAAAGTGCCTTAGATACTTCTTCAGTTTGAATTTTTATTAGTGTATTTTTAATATATGCGTTATGACTGTCAACATCATTTGAAAAAGTATTCATAATACAATTAAAAGCTACTAATTTACTATCTTGTATATTATCTTTTTCATACCAGCATGAATTATCTAAATACTCATTTGTTTTAGAATCTTTTGTTGTAATAAGTTGTAAATCACTAAAAGTTTTTCGTAATTGCCCTGTAATTGTACCATGCCTTATTCTCGTACTCAAATATGCATCTAATCCATGTTCGTTACTAAATAAATATTTTTCTCTTACATCCATAAATAATTCTAAAAACATATCTTTTAATTGTATTTCTTGTGTTAGATATTTCTTTTTTTGTTGTAATTTATTGAGTAAATTATCAGTTCCATTCTCTGAAACCATCATATAAAAATCTTCAAAACTTTTAGCACTCAAATCTTTTATTTTTTTAAATCTAAGAAAACTTTTTTCAAAGTCTTTAAAATCATAGTTTTTTAAACCTTCTATATCAATATAAATTTTACTGCTACTTACCTCTTTCATTCTCTCTTTTATATTCATGCTTCTAGTAATTTTAATAATTTCATCATTATAAATATTACTGTCATCATCATCCAAGGATAGCAACAACTGACATATCTTTACTCTTTCTTGCTCTACATCTTTTAATGTTTTAAAATTCATTACATCCTTGGACAATATATCTTGCACTGCAACAAATCTTAAAAAATAGATAATTTCAGTAGTCTCAAAATCATCTAAAGATATAGATGAAGGAGTTTTAACTGAAATTTTACGTATCAACATTCGATAAACTAAAGATAATGTTTTAGAACTCGCTTTCCTAATATGTAAAAATATAATTAGTTTCATATTAATAGATAAAGACTTGTAACCCAAATCTCTATCTATATAATTTATCTCTTTACTAGTTTCAATATTAGATAAAAGATATTTATTAAAAAAGTGGTTTCTCACATATAAATCTATACATTCTAAAGTTTCATTTTTAAGTGAATGTGCATTATATAAGCGAACTAGACACTCTTCATGCAAATGGGGTATTAAACTCAGTTTTGGTAACAATATTTCTAAGGATTTTATAACTTCATCATAATTATCTTGTAGAAATAAAATTCTACTTTTATGTAATTCTAATCGTTTTTTCGAAATATTTAAATCATCAAAACTTACAGTCTTATCTAATTCATAATCTAGTAATCTTATAAAAAATTTAAGAGTGACTTGATTTTTACAACTATGCAATAGATTCGATAATATTTGCTTTCTAACGGAAAAATCAGAAAAATTATATGATGCTTTTGGAGTAATAATAGGTGAATAAATCTGATAAATTAAATTATAGGGATTTAACTCTAAATTTTTTATTTTTTCTAAAAAATAAAGTATCTGAGTTGCAAAATCAAAACTATGTAGAGATAGTGCTAAAGTGTTTAAATAACCAATAGATTCTGATGTTAAATTATTTTTTAATAAAATATTGTATATCGCTAAAATTATGTTATTTTTTAAAGAACTAGATTCATTTGTACTTTTCCATTCTTTATTTATATTTATATGTGCCTTAAGATATAGTTCTATTACATCAATTGATAATTCATATGTAGCTAAATATTTTTCTATTGTACTAATACACTCTATATATTTCCCTGTTGTGTATAAATCAAGTATAGAATACATATCCCTTTTCTCTTCATTACTTTCATGTGGCAAATTTGATGAAATAAAGAAATAAATTTTTTCTAATTGTGGGTCATGAATATATTGTAAAGCCCTTTTAATTATTTTTAAAGCTAATTTTCTATCTTTTACTAATAGATTAATTAGAACTTTTCTAAACATTAAATATCGATCAATTAATGAATTATTTTCAGCTGCATAAAATACATTATTTATGTTTTCAACTCCATACACTTCAAACGGATCAATATATGATTCTATATACTCCTTAATATCATGTGTATTTATATTGTAATGACCATATACATCATTCTCCAAGTATTTATCATAACTCCTAATATTCAAATCTCTATCAACCATTCTTTGAAAAGCAAAATAAAAAATATTATTAATAGGATGTTCAGATCCTTCTTGAAGTAACTCTTTTAAATAAGCAAATGATCCATCAAAACCTTCAGTAAATTCTTTAACTAAAAGCATATTGTATATATACCAATTAGAATAAGAAATATCATCAATAGTCTCTTCTAAAATTTTTTGTGATAACTTGTAACTTGAAGATAGAAATTTATTTTCAAACTTTTTCTTTTTAATTATAAATTTATTAATCTTTTCTTTATGTAGTTTAAAACTTACCAACATACTATTTAAATTATCTTCTAAATTATCAGAGTAATATCCAGATATATCTGCATTTAAATTTTTTATTTCTTGTGGCAAAAGCTCTATATTTAGTAATTCAACATATTGAGATGGTAATTGAGAGTAAAATTTAAATAAATCGCCATAATTAGTATTATTTTTATAAGTATGAATATGGGATATTGCTTTATGCGTAAATCCTCTTTCCCTAATTATTTCTGCAATTTTTAAATCAACTTTACTTTTTTTGAATTGACGCTTTTTCTTTGCCACCTATGTCCTTTTTTCTCCTATTGAGCATACCCAGATGCGAATACTCTTCAGGACGATTATCTGACTCAAAATTTATATTTTGTGTCACCTAAACCCTTCCTGCCTTTAAACTATTCTATATTTTACTTAATTATCATATATTATTACATATTCACTTTTGAGACATCATAATATGCAATAATATGCTAAAGTAAAGAATAATAAACGATATTTACCTTTATTTGGATTTTCCAAAATATCCCACATAGTCAAACACTTCTTCAGAGTATTTTACCATCGCATAGATTTCTATTTTGGAAAAGTTACGATTGATAATTTTACTAAGTAGCTCTTTTTTAGGCTTCTTTACAAAACCTGCTTCAAAGCCTTTGATACGCTCTACCAGTTTTGTCTTGGCATTCATCGGTACAAGATCTAGTTCATTCTCATCAGACATATCTTTAAGAATCTGCTGAAGAATCTCTTTTGAATAGTAGGTATTTAGAAAATCAACCAAACTTGATTCAAATACACTTACTAGTTTTGCTTTAGCAGTATAGATAGCATTGTCTATCATAAGATCATTCAGCTCATCTAGTCTGTCCTTAGAACTGCCTATAAACTCAAATTTAGATATTTTACCTGTATCTAAGAACTCCTGTATGGACTCCTCATCCAAGTACCTATGTACCAAGTCTATAATAGGGCGTTTTTCCTTCTTCCATGAGAAGTAAGTAGTCCTAGACCACCCGAACAGTTTTACCAATAAATCTTCCATAAAACCTCCTAATGAGCAAAAGTATATCACAAAAACTTTACTATTCCTAACTTTTAGGAATACTTCTGAACTATTCCCAATTATTCTTAACTTTACTTTACTAAATATATAGTTACTTGACTTATTTAATATTTTAATGCTATGATTCGTGTATCACAAAAAAGGCTACAAATGACCAAACGGTATTACTGGTTAAAATTAAAAGATGATTTTTTTATAGATCCCAAGATAAAGAAACTAAGAAAAATTGCAGGTGGAGATACCTACACCGTTATTCTATTGAAGCTCATGCTGTTGACCCTAAAAACAGATGGCATATTGATATTTGAGGGGATAGAAGAGACATTACAGGGTGAACTATCTCTAAAACTTGATGAAGATGAGAATAATATCAATGCTACATTGATCTTCATGGAAAAAATGAAGCTCATTTATGAACTAGATAGAGACAAATATAAACTACCTCAAATGGAACTTTTGACAGGTATAGAGACCACAGCAGCACAAAGAAAACGCAAACAAAGAGCCAAAGAAAAAGACATAAGTGTGACAATGTCACAGCCCAGTCACAAAATTGTCACCCTAGAGAAAGAGAATAAGAGAGAAGAGATAGAGATAGACACAGAGAAAGAAAAAGTTGAAAACTGGCTTTATGAAAAATCAAAAAGTGCAGATAATCCCCATACATATAAAGCAAAAATGAGAAAGCTTATAGAATCAAAAGATAAAGATGCAGTAGAAGAATTCAATACATGGAATAATAAACATCTAAAAACTGAAAAGAAGAAAGAGTTTACATCAGTTATAGATAATTTTGATTTTTCCATCTTGAAAAAGTTTGATGGCAAGTTGGTTAAAAATGTTATATCAGACAAAAGTACTTCCACGCTACATATAAACTTTGAAGATGGCACATACAATCATATCCCAAAAGAAAAAGTATATTTATCTATCGTTAGAGGAGGAGCTATACATGAGAGTATATAAAGATCACTACATAAGAGCCAGAGTAACAGAGCATGAATACAATCACATTAAACTAAAGGCACAAAATATGGGGCTTCCTCTATCTGCCTATATACGAAACATTTCTATGAATTATCCTATAAAA
>DQSS01000081.1 GCA_015663165.1 Arcobacter sp.
AATGAGTTTAAACGAGAGTTGTCTGAAAAACCTGCTGATATTAATTTACTGTTTATAGAAGAACCTGAAGCTCATACTCATCCTCAAATGCAGTATATATTTATTGAAAATATTAAAAAATTAATAGGTAGAGGTATAGAAAGAGAGGATGGACAAAATAGAGATTTACAAACAATTATTAGTACACACTCTTCACATATCGCTTCAAAAAGTGATTTTAATGATATTAAGTATTTTAAAAAAGAAAACAATCAAGTTATATCTAAAAACTTAAAAGATTTAGAAGCTGAATATAATGGTGATAATGATGAAGAGGGAAGACAACATTTTAAATTTTTAAAGCAGTATCTAACACTTCATCGTGCAGAGTTATTTTTTGCAGATAAAGCTATTTTTATAGAAGGCGATACAGAAAGGATTTTACTTCCTGCGATGATGAAAAAAATTGACCAAGAAGATGTTGATAGAGAGCATACAGCTCTTTTATCTCAAAATATTTCAATTGTAGAAGTTGGTGCTTATGCTCATGTTTTTGAAAAATTTATTGATTTTATTGGGGTTAAATCTTTGATTATTACAGATATAGATTCAGCAAAAGAGTGTAAAAATAAATGTGAAGTTTCATCAGTAGATGCAAGAATTACTACTAATGCTTCATTATCATTTTTTTATAAGGAAAATACATTAGAATATTTTTTAGAATTATCTTTAGAAAATAAAAAACTTAAAAAAGACAACATTAGGAAAGAATGGATTCAAGATATAGATGGTTGTCTTGTATGTATTTATCAAATAGAAGAAGATACATATACTGCAAGAAGTTTTGAAGATGCTTTTTTTCATATTAATAAAGAGTTTTTTACTGAGAATATTAGTAATTTCTCTATGGGAATAAAAAACCCTAGATATATGAATGTTGGACATGAAAAATATAAAGATGATGTCTATTTTTGGGCAGAAAATTGTGTAGAGAAGAAACCAGCTCTTGCAATGGAAATTTTATTAAATAGTGAAATAGATACAGAAGGTAATCAGTTTTCAAATTGGAATATACCACAGTATATTAAAGAGGGGCTAGAATGGTTACGAGACAGTTAGAGACTGAGGTTGAAGAGATATTTAGACTCATAGAAGAAGATAAAAATTTTTTATTGAGTGGTGGAGCAGGAAGTGGTAAGACTTACTCTTTAGTTCAATTTATCAAAGAGACTATTGACCGAAACCCAACTGTTAAAATAGCTTGTATGACCTATACCAATTCAGCAGTAAAAGAGATTGAGGAAAGGGTAAATCATACTAATTTACGAGTTAGTACTATTCATGATTTTTTATGGACAACGATAAAATCTTTTCAAAATGAATTAAAAGTTTCATTAATAGAGTTAATAAATGATGAAACTGTTGAAAAAATTGTTAGTCCTGATGGAATAGTCGATGAAAATTATTATAATGAATTGGTAGATGGCATTGAGTATAAAGGATTTACAAATATAAGAGAGGGAATTCTTTCTCATGATGCTGTTATTATTTTAGCAAATTATATGTTTAAAAAATATACTAAATTATGTGATATTTTAAAAGATAGATTCAAATTTATTTTAGTAGATGAGTATCAAGATACTAATGAGAAAGTAGTTGAAATATTTTTAACACATCTCAAAAAAAGTACTCGAAAAAATACCATTGGTTTCTTTGGAGATGCTATGCAGTCTATTTATGATGATGGTATAGGGAATTTAAATGAGTATATTGCAAGTGAAGATATTGTAGAGGTACAAAAAAGGCAGAATAGACGAAATCCTCAGTTAGTAATTACATTAGCAAATAGGCTTAGAACTGATGAATTAGAACAAGTAATTTCCACTGATAATACAGCACCGAATATGCTAGATGGCGAGATAAAGGATGGAAGTGTTAAGTTTTATTACTCAACTGAAAAAGTTGAAAATCTACATTCTTTAAAAACTGAACTTAATTGGAATTTTGATAATGTGAAAGAAACGAAGGAGTTGAACTTAACTCATAATTTAATTGCCACTAAAGCAGGGTTTAGTAACTTAATGGATATTTATGATAATGATAAAATTTTAAATTATAGAGATAGGATTGTTAAGTATATAAAAGATGAGAATATCATAAATGATTTCTCTGAACAAACCTTTGGAGAAGTAGTAGATGAATTATTATTGTTAAATCCTGAAAATAAAAGAGCTATAAACCCTACTAATGGTATGCAAGACTACATCAATAGTCATATTGAAGTATTTGAAATAGGAAAAAATACTGCGTATGAATTATTTAGCCAAATTAGTATAAGTAAGAATCATCTACTGGATAAAGATAAAAGAGACCCTTTAATAAATGTGTTATTTACAATTCAACATAATGTGAAGCTTTATCAAGAAAGAAAATATAATGAATTTTTAAGACAGACAGAGTATCAAATTAGAAGTATAGAAGATAAACAAAATTTAAAAAACATTATTGATATTTTAGAAAATATGAGTGAAAAATCTATAGAGGAGATTATTTCCTATGCAAGTGAAAATAACTTATGTACTATAGAAGATGATAAATATCAACGTTTTATAGAAGAAGAATTTTATGTTTATAATCAAGTAAAAGAGTTAAAATATAAAGTTTTTCAAGACTTGTATGATTATGTAGAAGACTATACCCCATTTTCAACTCAACATAAAATAAAAGGTGCAGAATTTAATAATGTATTGGTTGTTTTAGATAATGGAAATTGGAGAAAGTACAATTTTGAAAATTTATTTTTAAAAAATGGTTCTGAAAGTGTTTTAGAAAGAACAGAGAAAATATTTTACGTATGTTGCACTAGAGCAAAAGAAAATTTGGTTGTTTTTTATGATAGTCCATCTGATGAGGTTCTTGTAAAAGCTAGAGAATGGTTTGGGGAGGGGAATATCATAATGTTGGAAGAGCTATAAATTTAATAGTATTACAATTTGTTAAGCTACTAAAAGTAAACTATTTTAGGAGTTAAAAATGACCTTGAAAAAAAATATTAAATCATTACTAGAAAATCAACGAACCAAGAAGAGAAACAATACAAGGAGTTCTTATGAGAGAAGAAACAGATTTCTATAAATATAGAAGTAGAGACGATTGAGTACTTTAAAACTTTGGCAAAAAAGGTAGATATACCTTATCAAAATT
>DQSS01000364.1 GCA_015663165.1 Arcobacter sp.
ATTCAACAATAGGCATAATGATATCTATGTTATACTATTGAAGAATCTTAGAAAAAATAACCTCTAAAGTTTACTAGACCCTATACAAATCTACTACTAATTTTTTTCAAGCTTTTCTACTGCATCCAAAACACTCTGTCCATACTGTGCTAAAACTATTAGCATACCACCCTCTTGTATTCTATAATTATTTTCCTCATCATTAATAGGGTTAGTAATAACGTCACGTGTTAAAGTATTTTCTTTTTTGATAATTTCCATGTCTTCTGAACTTCTATGATATGCAATGTTTATTGAGAGTAGCAGTATATTGTACTCTCTTAATAAAATCAAAGCCTCGTTGTAAGTCTTACCAATGAGTTTAGAATTTTTTGTAACGTCAATAGAATAGATATCATTTGTATCGTTGAAATCAAATATTTCTTCTATTATTTGATTTACTCCTGGGGTTTGTATCATATTTGCTAATATATTTGACTCCACACTAGACATAGACAAGACTTGATCTGCCCCTGCATCTAAGGCTATTTGCTTATTTTGAGAAGCATGGAGCTGTATTATTATCTGAAACTTTAGCCCTTTTTGTTTTCTTATACCCAAACTGTTTGCATATTTGTTAATCGTCAACACATCTAAAATAGCATAGGCATCAGGATCAGTATGATTATCATCTTGTAAAACCAATACGATATTTGCTTCAAAAATATTTGCTCTTTCCAAATCACTTTTAGACTTAGCTTGTCCTACTAGATAACTTACATTTTTTTGATTTAATAGACATAAATCTATTTCCATTTTATGCGTGTCATCTGACAATATAACTATATCATGTTGCTTTTCTATATTTTCATGTGTAAGTGCTTTTATAATATTACATCCACTCTTATTCCAACCACATATAATAAGATGGTTTTTATATTTTATACTACCCATACCTTTTACCTCCAAAAGAAATTGTTTAATCTTGTCAGATGCAAGCAATGTTGCAAAAGCTAATAATCCACCCCAGCCTATCATGGGAATAATAGATGCAAAAAGCTTTCCCCAATCAGACTGAGGAAAAACACCACCACTATAACTACTTGTGGCAAAAAGAAAGAGCCACATCAAGCTGTCTTTAAAAGTAAAATCATCAAAAGCACTGCTGAAGTTATGTGTCAAAGCCCAATGATGTTCAACATACTTAATTAAAAAAATACACACTAAATATAATAAAATGACTACAATAATAAAAACCAAATATTTATAGTCAATCACTTTCAAATACATTATTTTAAATGAATTTAAAATATAATTATTACTTGGTGTAACTGAATATTTCAATGATCTTTTATGTACTATATAGATTACAAGAAACATTATAAGAAATAAAGTAATGAATACTGCTCCTAAGCCATAGATAATATATTCATTACCTAGAAAAGACTTAGGGCTTATTTTATACTCACTAAAGAATTTCTCTGTTCCTCCATGCCATGAAGATAGTGGATTTATTCCAAAACAATTACTCTTGTCTGTGTCTTTCTGTTTTTCAGGAAAGACTAATGCATCATAATGTTCATATAATATTTTTGTAATATCATAAGTCACTTTTTCATCCATACTTTTATGAGATATAAAAATAGCTTTTACAGCCAAACTACGTGTATTATCATCTACTTTAAAATTTGAAAAATATGAGAATGTTTTTTGAAGCCTAGTTATAATTCTCGGTGAGATAGGAACTACATACCACTGATTAGATTTTATTTTATTTTTTATCTCATTATTTAGTGTATTGACAAACACTGCTTGCACTTTATCATTATTAAGATACCGTAATGACTTTAAAGTGTTATGATAAAAAGGTGTAGTATATTCCCAAAGATTTGTAGAGTTTAGGAGGACTTTAGCACTTGCCAAAAGTCCACTATTTTTTTGACCTACATTGACACGCATATTTTTAAGTTGACCTATAGCATTTATATTGGGTTTATTGGTAATGATATATATAGGTTCATCATAAAAAGAAAAAAGCATTCGTAGATCCAGTAAAGGCGCGTCAAAAGGTGTAAATCCATTCTCAGCATAAAAAGCTGTATCATTTTGGGCTATAGCCAGTTGAACCTTTTTGCCCTCTAGTAACTTTATGTTTTCAACCGAGCCTTTCGTATGTACTATTTCTATCTTGTACTCTGAATTTTCTTCAACAATATACTTAATGCTTTGGGCTAACTTATCATATGTACTGTTTTTACTAGCAGTTGCTATGATGAGTGTTTGTTGGCTTAGTATTACTTCTGTTATAAGTAAGAAAAGTATAATAATTTGTTTCATTTTATGCCATACTTATTCATATTTATTCTCTTGTTTACGTAATATTTTGTACAAGTCTATTATCCTATTTCAAATCAAAAAGAGTAATCTCTCCATGTGGACTATCTGCTTTTATAGTCAAATCAAAAGGTTCTACTATCTTCTTTTTAGCATCTCCTCTAAACTTGAAAGAAGCAACTTTATTTTCACCATAACCTATGCGAAAGTTTTCTATCTCTTTTCCCATAATCTTCACTTCATTGCCTACTGCATCTAAAATCATAGCAAAGCCACTAGTCTTTCCAAAATAAGCATGAAACTTATCGTGAACTCTCACTTTTATTTTATCCTAAATGCTTTTTATGAGTGGATTTGTATGATACGAGGCTACTTTAAAAACAAACAACAACCTTTTCAAACTAAATTTTGTATATTATAACATGTCCA
>DQSS01000152.1 GCA_015663165.1 Arcobacter sp.
ATAAAATAATATTAGAAAATGAATATTGCTTTTAATTTTGGTTATTAAGAGTTGTTTGTTGAGCCATTACATTTTTGTAATGGCTCTTTTTTTTGTTACACATAATTGACTGAATACTTTTTGATTATATTATATCAAACACGGATGTTATTTTATTTTTTTTTATTTTTACAAGATGAATATAGAAATAAAAGAAAGAATTGATAAAATTAATAATCCTAAAATAGTAAAATTATTTTTTAGATTTTTAAAAGATTTATTATCTGATTTAGACTTAAAAAATGAAGATAAAAGAATTGCATTGACTGCTACAAAAGAAAACAATTCTCTTACTATAAATATCAATAGTAGAATAGCTTTGAAAATTACTAAAAACGAATTTATCATTCTTGGTAATTCAGAATTAATAGAGGAGTTAAAACAAAATTCAAATTTAGAAATAAAAAAAATAGGGAGGTTCCAATCACAAAAACCTGAAGCTTCTTTAGTTTATCTAACATTTGATAGTATTGAAAAGGAAACAGAATTAATATATAAAGTCGTTTATAAATCTTGTACTGATTATTTAAGAAAAACAAAGCAAACAAAATCACAATATAGGAGATATCATCATAATGATATATACGAAATTTCAAATGATGAAAACTTACTTAATCAATACTTAGACACCAATATAAATCTTAATATTATTAAAATAATAGACGCATATAAAAACCATTTAAAACAAAACGACAACTTAGATGAGTTATATAAATGGGAATTAATTAAAAAACATAAAGGAAGACCGAACTTAAATAGTAACGATTTTCAACAAGAACTAAAAAGCATAAATTATAGCAATCTAATTTATCATATTGGTAAAGCAGTAATTAAACATCTTGCTAAAGATAAAGAAAAAGAATTCCACAAGTATTTAACTCTCCTTTTTAATGAAAGCATTAATTTAAAAGAGCGTATTGACACATATAGCAGTAAAACTTTAGAACTATACAGAGAATTAGTTCCTGATGAAAATAAAAGTCATCATCAAGATGAAAGAACTATCTCTACTCTACTTACTTATTACAATCCCGAAAAATACACATTTTACAAAAGTTCATTTTATGGTAAATATTGTAAATACTTAAATATTAAAACTAAAAGTGCAGGAGAAAAATATACTCATTATTTAGAATTAATAGATGATTTAATAGAAAATTACATTAAAAAAGATGAAGAACTAATCACGCTATTCAATGATTTTTTACCTAAAGATGTATTTCAAGATAAAAATTATAAAATTTTAGCTCAAGATATACTATATCTGTATTTTGATGGCGAAATCTCTGAAAAATTAAATTCAAAAGTTGAGGATAAGCAATTAGACGATAAAAAACCTATGAAGACCAAACAATATTTAAATCAGATATTATATGGTCCACCAGGAACAGGAAAAACTTACCATACAATTAACAAAGCAGTTTCAATAATTGAAAACAAAGATGAAAAGGATTTAAAAAGTGAAAAAAGAAATGAATTATTAAACCGCTTTAATCAATATAAAAATAACGGTCAAATAGTTTTTACAACATTTCACCAAAGCATGGGTTATGAAGATTTTGTAGAAGGTATTAAACCTGAAACATTCGATAATAATGTCATATATAATATAAAAGACGGTTTGTTTAAACATATTTGTAATGATGCACAAATCAATACGGAAAAGAACCAAACAAATAAAATTTCTTTTGAAGAAAAATTTCAAAAATTAATTGATGAATGGCAAGAAAATGAAGATGGTAAATTGAAAATAGAAACAGCAAGAAGTTATTTTTCAATTACGAACATTACAAGTAGAAATATTGATTTTGAAAAAAAATCTGGTTCAAACAAGCATAATTTAGTAATTTCAACTCTTAAACAGTTATACAAAGGAGAACGTGAAATGAATGCAGGATTAGGAGTTTACTATTATCCAATTATTGAAAAATTAAACAATTATGATATTAGTGTAAAAACAGAAGAACTCAAAAATTTTGTTTTAATAATTGATGAAATAAATAGAGGAAATGTATCTGCAATTTTTGGTGAATTAATAACATTGATTGAAAAAGATAAAAGAGCAGGTAATAAAGAGGCATTAAGTGTTAAATTACCATATTCTCAAGATGATTTCTCTGTACCTAATAATGTCTTCATTATTGGCACCATGAATACTGCCGATAGATCTGTAGAGGCTTTAGATACAGCTTTAAGAAGAAGATTTACCTTTCAAGAAATGATGCCGTTATATTCATTAGAAGAAATAGGAACTGTGGAAAATATAAAACTAAATGAAGTCTTAAAAACTATAAACCAAAGAATTGAAGTTTTAATAGATAGAGATCATACAATAGGACATTCTTATTTTATAGGCATCGATAGTATTGAAAAACTAAAAAGCACATTTAAAGATAATATTATTCCGTTATTACAAGAATATTTCTATGGCGATTATGGTAAAATAGGTTTAGTTTTAGGTGACGGATTTGTTCAAAAAAAAGAAAGAAACCATAATATCCTTTCTAAATTTAGATACGATGGCAAAGATAATTTAATTAGAACATCGTTTGAACTAAAAAATATTGAAAATATTGATTTTATTACTGCAATTAAAACACTTTTAAACAAAGAAGAAAAAGAAAGTGAATAAAAGTATAATCAAATACGAACATCAAAAATTAATCATTGGTGAAGATGGTTTTAATAAGAAGCATTTAAACGCTTTATTAAAACTTAATGAATACCATGATTTTAAATATTTTGAAGCCATTGCCAATGGTATTAAATTCAATCAATATGTTGGCATTATACAAATTGATGGTTTAAGTATTGAGATATTACCTAAAGCAGATAAATACTCCGATGATGATAAATGGCGAACAGTTTTATTAGAAATGCTCCAAGAATGTGGTAAAATAAAAGTTTCTTCTGCTGGTGCTGCTAATGTAGAGAGACAAAACTTAAATCTTTTAGAAGTTTATTTTGAATTATTTCTAAATGAAGTAAATATATTAATTAGACAAGGTTTAGTCAAAAAATACAGAAAACAATCTAATAATATTAATGCACTGAAAGGAAAACTAGAGTTTGCAGGAAATATTAGAAAAAACTTAATTCATAAAGAGCGTTTCTATACTACTCATCAAATTTATGATAAAAACCATTTATTACATCAAGTTTTATTTGTCGCTATAAAAATTGTAAATCAATTTAGTAGCAATATGTTTTTAAATGATTTTTCAAAAAGAATTTTATTAAATTTTCCTGAAATCACCCACAAAACAATTACAAAATCAACTCTTGATAATATCAAATTAAATCGAAAAACAAATGCTTATAGCTACGCTATAGAGCTAGCAAGATTAATAATTCTTAACTATTCTCCAGATATTAGCTCTGGTAATGAAAAAATGATTTCTTTATTATTTGACATGAATAATCTTTGGGAAGAATATGTTTTAATAAAGCTACAAAAACATTTTGAAAATACTAATTATGAAGTTTCAGGTCAAGAACGTAAAAACTTCTTTAAATCTAATTATTTAATCCCTGATATTGTTATTAGGAATAATAAGGAAACATTTATTATTGATACTAAGTGGAAACAACCTAATAACAGTGCAAATGTATCTGATTTAAGACAAATGTACACTTATGCTAGATTTTGGAATGCTAAAAAAGTAATGTTATTATATCCTAAAGATTACTACTTTAACGAATATTCTGATTTTGAAACAGACGAAATTATTGAACTTAATGATGAGTATACAAAAACTAAACATCAGTGTAAACTAGGCTTTGTCTCCGTATTGAATGATGAAAACAAATTAGATGTAGATATAGCTAAAAATATTGCTAAGTTAATTGAGGTTTTTTAGAAATAATAAAACAGTCTAGTGTCCAAAAATCTATCGTCTAAAAGTCTAATTTACCCTTTCCTAAACTTAGAAGTAATTTCAAAAATATG
>DQSS01000265.1 GCA_015663165.1 Arcobacter sp.
ATTGGTCATCAGCAGATGTTTCTGTATATGCTAACTATATGCAGTATTTTAAAAATCTTAACGCCGTTGAAATTGGTGTTGGGTTTAGATTTTAAGGAGTAGGAAAATGTTAAATAAAAAAATAATTTATAGTTCATTGATGATGTTGATATTATTAAATGGATGTGGAAATGATATTAAAAGTGGTAGTTTTATTGCTTCAGATATAGAAGGTAATAATACAGGTGTGTTTTTAGATAGTGTAGTTGAAGGTGTTAAGTATATGACTTCTTCAGGAGTTGAGGGTATTACCAATTCAAAGGGAGAGTATCAGTATAATGATGGAGATGATATAGAGTTTTTTATTAATGATTTAAAGTTGGGTGCAACAAAGGCTGAAAACTTAACTACAGTTTTTGATTTAGAATATTCTACACAAACTGCACTATTATTACAAACGCTTGATACTGATGGAAACCCCAATAATGGGATTCAAATATCAAGAGAAACAGCTAAAGAATTTCAAAATACTACTTTTACAATTGATGAAGTAAATCCAACAAATAAAGGATTTATAAAAAAATATAATACTTTAACAGGTAAAGATATAACTTTAGATAGTAATAGTGCAAAAAATCATGCAATAACTTCTTTAAAAAAAATAATTATAAATGATGTTTCTTCTAATTTTTTTGATGCAATTCGTTTAAATAATTTTGATTTAACAGTTTTAGATAGCAATAAGAATGCAAAAGATTATGTGCATTCTTTGAGAGCAAAAATTAGAACTTTTTTACTTATTGAACCTGTATATAATTCTTTATCATCAACTTCAAAATTACTTGATCTTCAAATTCAAGGAATTCAATATGATATGAAAGAGTATCAAAAAGAAGTTGAAAATATCACAGACACATTTACTAAGGTAGTTGCGATAGGTGGCTTAGTCACAGGTGCATATAAAAACATTACAGAACTCACTCGTATTTCAAAATCTTTTTCAGCTACTACAGGTTATGTTAATGATGATAAATTTTGGAAAGAATTTATAGACTTAAAAAAACAAATTATTCTCTCTGAAGCACAAGCTAAAGCATTAAAAACTGGTTTTTTTTCAGTTAGTGATGACCCTGAAATAGAAAAGAAAATTTCGGATTGCTATACTGTATTTGTGCCTGATGGCTTTAGTCAAGTACAATGTTTCGGGAGACTTGCTAGTGAAATCATCTATAATGGAAACAATGTTATTGAAGGAATTAGAGAGGTATCCTTAGCATTAAAAAAAAATTCTCTTGATTTAGCTTCTCAATACTTAAAACTATACTATCTATTAGATGCAAGTACCCACCCCCAAGCATTAGCTGAGGCTTTAAGTGAAATAGCAAATAATAAACTTAACAAAGAAGATGCTAAGAAATATCAATTTTTGACTTTTAATCAAGCTAATGATAAAGATTTAGAGAAAGCTTTAGATTTATTTTCTATGGTCAATGGCTATTCCGTTAAAGAACCATTGTTTGATGCTGTTTTTTCTTTTCACTATAATTATGATTATGCAAAAAAAATTATACTTGATAAACAAAATTTCATAAACCATACAACAGAATTTTATATAAGTAATTTTGATAAATCTTTATTATATACTATAGATAGTGAATATCTTGATGTAGATATACAAATAGAACCTTCTCTAAACCAAGACTACTATAAAGCATGTATTAGTATTAATAATATATCTAGTGTTTATCTTAAAGGGATTCGAGGAAATTTAAATCTTTACCTTGATAATAAATTAATAAAAATGGATAACCTATTTGTTGGAGATTTATCTCATACAACAGATACATTTGCACAAAGATGTAGTGAAGAGTTTCCACTTACTTTCGATGAAAAAATTCTCTCTATAGGTGTTATTAAAGCTGATTATACTTTTAAATATCTTCCAAGTTTTTATGGTGTAGAAGAAGAAAGAGAACAAGTAGGAATTAAATATTTTGAGATTAATAAATATAATTTTAGCTCTGATGTTGCAAAACCAATTATAAAGCTTAATATTCCAAAATTTGGTTTACCAAAAGAAAAAATTAAATTTGATGCATCAAAAACTGTTTCCTTTATTAATGATGATGAGTTTATATTTAAATGGGAATATATAGCTTCAAATTCTTCAGTAGATGTAGGACTTACTTGGAATGATACTTCTTCTGGAATAGCATATATAACAGTACCTAATCTTCCTGATGATATGGCATTTTATCGACATGATTTTAAATTAACTGTGACTTCTCAAACTAATGGAAGAAAATCAATAAAAGAATTTTCAATTTTTGTAAAAAATGATACTCCCATAATAACTAAGTTAGACGCACCAAAACTAGAAAGTTCTGTGACTATTAACAATGAAAAAGCTACATTAAAATGGAATAAAGTTGAAAATGCAACAAGTTATAAAATCTACGTTAGTGATAAACAAGGAGTTTCATCTACTAATAATATTGCATCATATCCATCTGTTAAAACAACCATTACGATTCCAAATATTAAAAAAGGTAAAAAATATTATGTGGCTGTAGAGGCTAAAAATATTCCTAAAGACCTTGTTAGTTTTTTATCAAATGAAGTAGA
>DQSS01000295.1 GCA_015663165.1 Arcobacter sp.
GTAAAAAGTAAAGCCCTGACCCCTATTTTTCCGGATTCATCTAAATAACAAAATAGAAAATCTTCATAATGTTCTAAACATATAAAATATTTACTTTCTTTTATATCTTCATATTTTTCTAAAAATATATATAATGCACAATGTTTTTGAAATTCATATCCACCTGCACCATCAACACCACTATTAGAGTATTTATTTTTAGTTGCCATTGTTATTCCGCATCACATTTTATAGAATCTTCAATAATTTTACTTATCTCATCTTGCTTATTTTTAATTTGTTTATCTATATCTTTTTGTAAATCTATTTGAGTCTTTATTTTGTTTATTATTTCTTGTTGTATAGTTTTATTAGGTAAAGGTACATGAAAATCATAAAGCTCTTTAGATGACACTTTTACCATAGTTTGATTTTTACCCTTTGCTACATGCTTAAAATAGATTCTTCCAAAAAAAGAATTAAAAAGATATGCCATATATTGTTTATCAATATACTTTTCATCAAAGTCAATTTTTATATATAAATCAGGATATAAAATATCATCTTCAATATCATCAGTAACTAGACCAGCTAAGGCAACTAATTCTACAGTATTACCTCGACTTACAAAAAAATCATTTTTCTTTATGTAGAAATTTTCTATATTATTTCTTGTTAAAATTGTAAATTTTGAAGCAGATAATGATATTTGTCCATTCTTTAATATATGTTCTTGCCCTAATATGGGTGTACCTTCTTCCACTTCACTACTTTGAGGAGACCATCCATTTTTAGTACTAATAATAAATTTTGATAGTTTTTCTATACATTTTATATCTTTGTACATATAAGATTGTATTATCTCTAGTTTATGCCATTTGAAACTTGCTCTAAGTAAATCATTTTTCAATATTGTGTGTTTTAATTTCAAATTAAATTGTTTAGTGTTATCTAGCTTTTCAACTTCTTCAAAATTTATATTAAATTCTTTTAAAAAGACATCACTTATAATCTCTAAAGTATCTTCTTTTTCTGTTTTTAAAGTTTCTATTTCTTTTTCAATAGGTTTTATTTTTTCTATTACTTTATTTTGTATTTGTAAGTTGATATTTTGAATTTGTACTTTTAATAAATCATTTTCTTTATATGAAGATATTCCAATACCTCTATAAATATGATTATCAAGTATATGTTTAATAGTTTTTGTTCTGAGTAAATATAACATAAACTTTTTATTCCATTGTTTAGATACTTCAAATACATAAAAACCATTTGAAAACACATAGTTAGATAAATCAAAATCAAAACTAAGTGCTGGAGTTTTTGCACCTTTTAAACTTGATATTAAAATACAATTACTATTAACTTTATATTTTAATCTATTTGGATGTTCATCTTTTGTTACAACTTGATATGAAATAATATCTCCAAATTCATTAAGATGATCTCTACCAGTAGGAATACCTTTATACTCTTCATCATTTTCATATTTAAATATCTTACAGTTTGGTACTAAAATATCTTTTAATGATATCAGGTTTCTATTTTTTGTATCAAATATATTCCAACCAAATCTTTTATTTAAAAAATGAAATTTAGCATCCATTCTAAATAACTCATCATTATTAAAGTCACTAAATTTAATAGTTTGGACTAATCCCATTTGACACTCATTCTTAAACTATCAAGTATTTTAATCTCTTCATTCTTTCTAAGAACTATGTCACTTGAAGACCATCTTTTCATTATTCCACTTTTAAAATATTTAATTAACTTATTATCTGTTCTATCATAATGCTTATTTTTTAATGTATCTTTTTCATAATATAAATTATATATTTCTAAAGTATTTTTATATTCATCATTTTGTTTTTCAAGTTTTTCACTTGATTGTTTTATAGTGTCATTAAGTAATTTTTGTTTTTTCAATAAAGCAGGTGTTGATTTTTCTTCTATTTTTTTATCTAATTCTTCTTTATCATTCTTGAGGGTTGATATATTTTTAGTAGTAGAATTTATTAAGTCATCATAATGTTTTTTAATATTTTCAATACTTAACTTATTGGGTGCATATTCCAAATCAAACAAATCATTAGGCATAGGACTTTCACCTCTTTTTGTTCTTTTATATCCCACATTTTGAGCTTCTGCCATAAATATATCATAATCAATATTTATCTCTTTTGTCACTTCTCCAAATACCCACCAAGCATTATAAAATCCAAATACTTCTGTATCTTTTTCCATTTTTGAAAGCTCTTTTATCTCATCTGTATATTTTATTAATAACTCATTTATTTTAAGTTTTTTATCTTCTTTCTTTATATAGTCTTTTAGAAATCTTTCTAATATTTCTTTTTCTTCTTTTGGTGTTAAACTTTTTATTGATGATAATCTATTTCTATCTTTTTTATTTAAATATACATCAACTAGATTATTACATCTTGTTTTTAACAAACTCCATTCATTACCATATTTAAGCCATAAATCATTCCATAGTTCAACTTCTTCGGTTGTTTTCTTCTGTGCTATTAAAATACTTGTTTTTGTTGATGTAAATGGTTCAAATGTAATTTGAGGTAAACTTACAACTGCTTTAATTTTAAAATACTTAAATAAAAATAGTCTTATATATTTATTTTCTGTAGTATCAAATACACTTTCAGGAAGTACCACTCCCAATCTTCCACCTTCTTTTAAAAGTTGATAGTATCGTTCAAGAAATAAATTTTCTGAATTCTTTTTATCTCCAAATAAAAAATATTTATTTACCTCTTCTTTAGTTTCATTGATATTTACACTAAATGGTGGATTTGAAATTATTAC
>DQSS01000300.1 GCA_015663165.1 Arcobacter sp.
CTTTGTATTCCAGTCAATTATGGCTGCTAAATAAACATGTCCTTTTTCAAGTTTTATATATGTTATATCTGTACTCCATACTTTATTAGGAGTATGGTGGTGGGTCTGTTTTTTAAGCTGATTTTAGGCATAATTTATTTGAAAAAACGGCGTGAGTTGTTACAATAATTATATGTTTTCACTTAAATTATATTTATAGAAATAGCGAAAATAAAATATTATTTTAAAAAAGAACTTCTATCCAGCTTTGTAATTTATCTATAGAATTATTTTTTTTAGATAAGAATAAATATGGTTTATTTTTTCTATTTTCTTTTACATCTATTTGCATCTTTGCTAAATCTATATCAACATAAGGAGCTAAATCAGTTTTATTAATTACAAGTAAATCACTAAATAATACTCCAGCACCTTTTTTTCTTGGAATATCTTCACCTTGTGCTACATCAATTACATACATATAATAATCAATAAGTTCATAAGAAAAAGTTGCACTTAAATTATCCCCTCCACTTTCTACAAAAATAATATCAGGATTAAACTTTTCTTGTAATTCTTCTACTGCTTTTTGATTCATGGATATATCATCTCTTATTGCTGTGTGAGGGCAACCTCCCGTTTCAACGCCTACTATTCTATCATTGTCAATATCCAGATGATTTTTTAGATAGTTTGCATCTTCTTTTGTATATATATCATTTGTAACTATTGCTAAACTATATTTATCTTTTAGCTTATTTGTAAGTTGTTCTATTATTGAAGTTTTTCCACTTCCTACGGGTCCTGCTATTCCTATTTTTATACTCATTACTTTTCCTTATGTTACAAAAAGTTTAGGCTCTAAACTTTTATGTTGATAAATTATTTCTTCAAAAAGTGGATTAAAGTTTTCTATTTTATCTCCACTATATTTTATAAATGTATCTATTTTTTCATCAAATTCAAAAAGTAACTTTTGAATATCACTTGGCTTTATTCTTGAAATTTTTAATGCTGATTGAGAAATATTAATAATATTTTTTTTACACCACAATAGTAAAAATACTTCAATATCAAAATCTAATTCATAAGCATAAGCACTTAAAATTGCAAGTTCATTTCCACAGCTATTTTTATTTTTTACTTCTTGGAAATATTTTCTAACAATCTCTTTTTCAATATTAAAATTTATCTGTTTTAAATAGTTATATCCTAAATCACTTGATGCTTTAGAAAAATCAAAACTTAACATAGCACTATATTTATTATCTTCTTTTAAAATTTGTTTTAAATTATTTTCTTGAAATAATTTATAAATTTGTTTTGAAAAAACAAATTCCATTTTTATATATTGGTCAAGAATTAAATTTTCTAAAAATATTTTTAAACTTTTTGAATCTGATACTTTATTTAATACTACATGTGGTTCTAGTCCAAAAGAATGTATAAATGAACCAGAAGGAAAAGAGCCATCTAATATCTGTATAAATCTACTTAATGCTTTAGTGTGAGTGATGTGCTTTTCCATTTGGTTTAAAGTAGCCTTTTATTTTATTGACATTAATCATATCATCGTCTTGGCATATTTTAATAATATCACTTAATGATATATCATCAAGCACAGTTATTTTATACTGTTCAATACAAACAGGCTGATGACGATTACCTATTTCATAAGCAATTCTAGCAAACAGTAAAGGAGTTTTAAATTCCAATTCATATACCTCATCTTCACTTTTTAAAACTTTAATTGCATATCCATCTTCACATAGCAAAACATCATTTTCGTGAAGGTGGGTAAATTTTGCTTTTACTATAAATTCAACACCATTTTTACTAAGTCCTGTTAAGTTTGGTTTTTGCATATCAAACCAACTTAATTCTACACTATCACTATTTACTATATCTTTTTGTATTTTTATAACTTTTTTTATCATATTTATCACTTTATATATTTAATTCTAAGAATATTATTTTATTTTAAAATAAAAAATATCTTCTAGTCATAGGTAATTCACTCATATAATCAGATTCAATAAGTTCACCATCAACACTTACATCATAAGTATCAGGATCAACTTTTATATCACCCACAAAATCATTTAATTTCATATTTTTTTTATTTATATTTCTTGTATTTTTAACTTCTAGTATCTTTTTATTAGTATTCAAACTATCTTTATTAACAGCTTTTGAAACAAATATAGCACTTGTTTGTGAAGCTGCTTTTCCTAAGCTTCCAAACATAGGTCTATACATATTTGGCTCAGGTGTAGGAATTGAGGCATTTGAATCTCCCATCATACTAAGAGCAATAAATCCACCTTTGATAACAATTTCAGGTTTTATTCCAAAAAATGCTCTATTCCAAAGCACAAGGTCAGCCATTTTCCCAACTTCAACACTTCCTACATGTTCATCTATTCCACAAGCAATTGCTGGATTTATAGTATATTTTGCAATATATCTTTTTATTCTATTATTATCATCTCTTTTACTATCACCTTTAAGTACTCCTCTTTGAGTTTTCATGCTATGAGCTACTTGCCAAGTTCTAATTATTACCTCTCCAACTCTTCCCATAGCTTGTGAATCACTACTTGTAATTGATATTGCACCTATATCATGAAGTACATCTTCAGCTGCTATTGTTTTACCTCGAATTCTACTTTCTGCAAAGCTTACATCTTCAGGTATTTTTGGGCTTAAATGATGACAAACCATAAGCATATCAAGATGCTCTTCTATTGTATTTTTTGTATATGGAAGTGTTGGATTTGTACTTGATGGTAATACGTTAAGTAATCCTGCAACTTTCATTATATCAGGAGCATGTCCACCTCCTGCACCTTCACTATGAAAAGTATGTATAGTTCTTCCTTTAAATGCATCAACTGTATTATCTACAAATCCTGATTCATTTAGTGTATCTGTATGAATAGCCACTTGTACATCAAAATCATCAGCAACTCTCAAACATGTATCTATAGCTTTTGGAGTAGTCCCCCAATCTTCATGTAGTTTAAGCCCCATTGCCCCTGCTTTGATTTGTGAAGCTAAGGCATCATAGTTTGATGAATTTCCTTTACCCATAAATCCAAAGTTAAGTGGTAAATCATTTACTGATTCTATCATTTTATGAATATTCCATTTTCCAGGAGTACAAGTAGTAGCATTTGTACCAGTATTAGGTCCAGTTCCTCCACCAATCATAGTTGTAATTCCTGAAGCCAAAGCTTCATCAATTTGTCCAGGAGATATAAAGTGAATATGACTATCAACTCCACCTGCTGTTATAATTTTACCTTCTGCGGAAAGTATTTCAGTATTAGCACCTATTTCAAGACCTTTTGTTATACCATCACAATTATTTGGATTTCCACTTTTCCCTATTGCTTTTATAAGTCCGTCTTTTATTCCAATATCAGCTTTTATAATTCCAGTATAATCAATAATAGTAGCATTTGTAATAATTAAATCACATACCTCATCACCTGCTGTTGGACTTTGGCTCATACCATCTCTAATAGTTTTTCCACCACCAAACTTTGACTCTTCACCATATATAGTATAATCTTTTTCTATACAAGCAATTAGTTCAGTATCTGCTAATCTAAATCGATCTCCAGTGGTAGGTCCATACATAGCAGCATATTTTTTCTTATTTATTTTCATCATTTACTCCTAAGAAGTTTGCAAGATTTACCATAGCTTTTTCTTTAGTTTCTTCATCATCTAAAAAGCCTTCAACTAAAGCATTAAATCCACTTATATATCTTTTACCGCAAAAAGGCACAAGACTTATATTTTTTTGTGAACCTGGTTCAAATCGTACAGATGTACCACTAGCAATATCAAGTCTCATACCATAAGCTTTTTCTCTATTAAAATTTAAACCTGCATTTATTTCAAAAAAGTGATAATGCGAACCTACTTGAATAGGTCTATCTCCATGATTATTAACTTCTATACTTATACATTCAAGATTGCTATTAATTTGTATATCACCATCATCAATAATATACTCACCTGCAATATTGTCTGTTATATCACAAGTAATTGCATTGTGTACAGTTACAAGCTTTGTACCATCATCAAAAGTAGCTTCGGTTTGTACCATACTCATCATAGAAGCAACACCACTCATAACATCAGAAGCCTTTAAAACTTTTGTAGCACTTACCATTAATTGTGAAACACTATTACCATCTCTAGCTCCTTCTAATATAAAGCTACTTATAATTGCTACGGCTTCAGGGTAGTTAAGCTTTAATCCTCTTTTTTTTCTCTCAAGTGCTAGTTTAGCAGCTGTGTATATCATTAGTTTTTCTTGTTCACGATTTGTTAAAAACATATATTTACTCCTTTTTATCCAATTAACATGTTTGTACCAACTAATAAAGATATTACTCCAATAGTTCCAAACACTTTTTTTATATTTTGTTCTTTATTCAATATATTTGTATTAATATAATTTATAAAAACTCCAAATACTATAAATACCAAACTCACCCCAAATACAAACATAAAAACCATACTTATATCAAGACTATTATTAATTAACCCAAGTGTAATAAGCATACCTCTTACACCTCCAATACCCATTAATGCACCAATAGCAAATGCCGATTTTGTATCGATTTGCTTATGCTTATGAATTCTTGAAAAACTAATATGTATATGCTCTTTATTATTGTGTATATGCTTATGAAGATATATTTTGTTTGCTAATACCATATAAAGTATATATATTCCCATAGTAAGAATAACAAGAGAACTAAGCACATCTCCATACGCCATTAGTTCATGTGAAATATCAATACTTTGTAAAAGCTTTGCAAAAATAAAAAGCATAACTCCATGACCAATTGCAAAAGAAATAGTTATTAAAAAAGTTTTTCTTTTTGATTTTCCAATAGAAAAATTAATAATAGCACTTAAGTGGTCTGGTGCAAAAGCGTGTAATACTCCATACCAACATATTAGTATTAAACCAAATTCCATTATTGTTTTCCTAAATTAAATTCTATTTTATTTAATAGCTCTCTATACATTTTCCAAATAACATTTATTTTAATTTTTAAGTCTGCCATATTTACTTCACTTATAACTGCTATTATCATTTTTTTTGATTTTGTATAAGTAAATGTGTCAAACTTAGATTTTGTTAAAATATTTAAAAAATGTTCATTATTATCAACTTTTATATATATTTTTACAAAAATATTCTTTTTTGAATTATTTCTATTTAAATATTCTTTATACTTATCTCCACTCATTTCATAGTTTTCATAATATTCTAGTTTTTTATTTATATAAAACTTATTTCTAGTATATATTGAAGTAAAATCAAAATGCTCATAGCTTCTTCCACTACTTAAAATATCTACATAAAATAAAGTTGATTTTTCATCCATATTTATATTTAAAAATTGTAAAAGTTTTGCATTTTTGAATAAAATAAGTTCATCATTTATAAACTCACAGTTTGAATTATTTAATGATATATTAATATAGTTAATTCCATATTCTTTTTTAGATGGGTATATTTTAGTTGCTGATTCTGTTGAAACTATACAAGATGAATTTTCTAAGTGTATTTTAGTTCTGATTTTATCTTTTGGAAATATACCCTCTCCAATAGTTAAAAGTTTAATATAATTTTCCACATCATTAAAATAATAATATCTTGATGGTAGTTCCATCTTATCTAAAGAAAATAACTCATTCTTAAAACTAAACGATATACTCAAACTTCAATCCTTAAACTGACATATATTTTTTAACTATATCATCATTTAAATTTTCAATTTCATCAGAAGCAACTACGGCTCCTCTATCTAAAATAAAGAAATAATCTCCATGTCGTCTTGCAAATGGAAGTTTTTGTTCAACTAATATAACTGTTATATTTTCTTCTTTTGTCAAATAATCAATAACTTCACCAATTTGCTGAACTATATTTGGTTGTATTCCCTCACTTGGTTCGTCAAGAATTAAAAGCTTTGGTTCTATACATAATGCTCTAGCAATCGCTAGTTGCTGCTGCTGTCCACCACTTAAATCTCCACCTTTTCTTTTTAGCATCTCTTTTAAAACTGGAAAAAGTTCATATATTTTTTGTGGTACTTTTTTTAATCCATTTCTATTTCCAAGCAAACCAATTTCAAGATTTTCTAATACTGTTAGTTGTGAAAATATTTCTCTACCTTGCGGAACATAACCTATAGCTAAAGAAGCTCTTTTGTCACTACTCATATTTGCAATATCAACACCATCATAAATAAGTTTTCCATCTTTAAGTGGAAGTAAACCCATAATAGTTTTTCCTAGTGTAGTTTTTCCTACACCATTTCTTCCCATAATACAAGTACACTTACCTTTTTTTATATCTAATGTAAGATCCCATAATGTATGACTTTGTTCATAATATTGATTGATTTTTTCTATTTTTAACATAATATTCCCTTATTCACCTAAATATACGCGTCTAACTTTTTCATTTTTTTGTATACTTTGCATAGAACCCTCAGCTAAAACTGAACCCTCATGTAAAACTGTAACTTTAGTTGCAATACTTCTTATAAATTCCATATCATGTTCAACTACAACAACACTATGAGTCTTAGCTAAGTTTCTTAAAATCTCTCCCGTTTTTTCTACTTCTTGAGGTGTCATTCCAGCAACTGGTTCGTCAATAAGTAAAATCTTTGGATCTTGCATAAGTAACATTCCAATTTCAAGCCATTGTTTTTGACCATGAGATAAAATACTAGCTTTCTTATGATATAGTTCGCTTAGTCCAATTAATTCCATTGTTTCTTCTATTTTTTTTACTTGTTTTGCTGTGATTTTCGAAAATAATGTTTTGAATAATCTTTTATCATCTTTCATTGCTAATTCAAGATTTTCAAATACACTATGTCCTCCGAATATAGTAGGCTTTTGAAATTTTCTTCCAACTCCTATATTTGCAATGGATGGTTCATCCATTTCAAGTAAGTTTATATCTTTTCCAAATATAACAGAACCTTTATCTGGTGTAGTTTTTCCTGTTACTATATCCATCATAGTTGATTTACCCGCACCATTAGCTCCAATAATACATCTTAATTCACCATAATTAATAGTAAAACTTAAATTATTCAAGGCTTTGAATCCATCAAAACTAACTGTTATACCATCAACTAAAAGTATTCTGTCTCCATACTTTAAGTCATCTATATTGCTATAATTATCATTTTTAATTAACGACATCTGAAACCTCATTTATTTTTTTATTAAATTTTATTTTTGAAATTAAACCTACTATACCCTTAGGTAAATAAAGTGTAGAAACTACAAATAATCCACCAAGTGCATATAGCCAAACCTCAGGAAGTGCAGATGTAAAATAAGTACTTGCATAATTAACTACAAAAGCCCCTATAATTGCGCCATACAAAGTACCTCTACCACCAATGGCAACCCAAATAACTAATTCAATAGAAAATAAAGGAGAAAATAAACCAGGATTAATAATACCCACTTGAGGAACATATAACATACCAGCAACACCAGCCATCATGGCAGATACTACAAATATAAATAACTTATATTGCTCAACTCTATATCCTAAAAATCTAACCCTACTCTCGCCATCTCGTATAGCAATACAAACGCGACCAAGTTTTGAATTAATTATAAAACGACTTATTAAGTAGCCAAGAAGTAAAGCTAAAAATGAAATAATAAGAAGTGATACTCTTGTATTATCATCTTGTAATGAAAATCCTAAAACATCTTTAAAATCAGTCAATCCATTATTTCCACCAAATCCCATATCATTTCTAAAAAATGCTAACATAAAGGCATAAGTCATAGCTTGAGTAATTATTGATAAATAAACTCCTGTAACTCTACTCCTAAATGCTAACCATCCAAAAACAAATGCCAAAAGTCCAGGTACAAACATAACCATAAAGAATGAGAATAATGGATTATCAAAGCCATACCAAAACCAAGGTAATTCTGTTAAATTCATAAATACCATAAAATCAGGTATCTCGGCATTTCCATAAACACCACGATCACCTATTTGACGCATTAAATACATTGAAAAAGCATATCCACCTAATGCAAAAAATGCTCCATGTCCAAGACTAAGTATTCCTATATATCCCCATACTAAATCAAGGGCAAGTGCAAGAAGTGCAAATGATATATATTTTCCTAGTAAAGTAACTGTATATGTTGACATATAAAATACTGAATCACTAGGTAAAAATAAGTTTGCGATTGTAACATAAGCTACTATTATTGCTAAAAATGATAAAACTATTTTACCACCTAAGTCATTTTCCATTATTTGTAATACTAGAGGTTTTCTTTTTCTTGTGTTAAATTTATTTTCCATCATTTAATCCTGCGCATCTCGACCCTTTTGAGGAAATAATCCTCTAGGTCTTTTTTGTATAAATAATATTATAAATACTAGTATTATTACTTTTGCAAGAACTGCACCAGCAAGTGGTTCAATAATTTTATTTATTTCTCCTAAACTCATAGCTGCAATTAAAGTCCCCCATAAATTACCAACACCACCAAATACTACAACCATAAAACTATCAACAATATATGCTTGTCCTAAATTTGGTCCTACATTTGTAAGTTGAGATAAAGCAACTCCAGCAACTCCAGCTATTCCAGATCCAATACCAAATGTCATTGCATCAATAAATCCAGTTTTAATACCCATAGCCTGTGCCATTTCTCTATTTTGAGTTACTGCTCTAACTTTTAATCCAAGTGATGTTTTTTTCAAAAGAAGTAAAACAGATATAAATACTAAAATAGAAAATATTACAATATAAAGTCTGTTAAAAGTTATAGATAAAGCACTGTTAATTTCCCATGCTCCACTCATCCACTCGGGTGTTTTTACTTCTTGATTTAAAGGTGAATAAACAGTTCTTACAATTTGTTGTAAAATTAAACTAATTCCAAATGTAGCTAGAAGAGTTTCTAGTGGTCTACCATAAAGATGTCTAATTACGAGTCTTTCAATAGTAACTCCAACCATAGCACTAACTAAAAAAGCTAAAGGAATAGCAATTATAATTGAGTATTCAATAAATGCGGGCATTACTTGTTGTAATGTAAATGTTGTATATGCACCAATCATCATCATCTCACCATGAGCCATGTTAATTACTTTCATAACACCAAATGTAATAGCTAATCCTAATGCAGCTAAAAGTAATACTGACCCTTGCGAAAGTCCGAAAAACAATGTCTCAATAACACCATAAAATGACTTTGATGATTCAATTGATTCAATTGATATACTTACTAAATTAATTATATTTTCATCTTTACTATTACTTTTAATTTTAATAAGAGCTTGTAAAGCTTGTGGAGATAGGTAATCACCTAATTCAGTAATAGCTTTTATTTTTTCTTTGTCAGTTCCAAATCTTGCTTGTAATATCGTATATGACTCAACTAAGACATCTCTAATTGATGTTTCTTTCTCACTAATTAGAGCTTTTTTAATAAGTGGTGTTGAACTTTCACTTATATTTTTTAATATATTTTTTGCAGACTTAAGTCTAGTTTTCTTATCATCAGAAAAAAGATGAAGTTCTGCTAGCTTTGATCTTATTATACCTCTTATTTTATTATTTGTTTTTACTTTTTTAAACATATTTCTTTTTTGTGGTTCTAATGTTTCTTTAGTAAATATATCTTTTGTATGATAAATTTTACCATCTTTTTTTATAAGCTTTACAAATTGTTTTTTATATTTTGTAAAATATAAATCACCTTTTAGCATAGTATTTAATAAATAAATTAGATTTTTGTCATCTGTATTGTTTTCAACAATATTTTCAATAACTTTTTGTTTTGTTTTAAAACTACTTTTTGTAAGTGGTTTGATATTTTCTTGCAAAGTATTTGAATACAAATTTGTTAAAAATAATATATTAAGAAGTATTATTGAGATTATTCTTTTAATCATTTTGATCCTTATAATTATAAAAAACGCATTCAAGCGTTTTTTATTTTTTTAATAATAAATTATTATTAGTAGTTTTGTCCTGCACATTTAGCAGTTTTTACATTATAAGCACCACAATTTAAAGGTTTTCTCCAATCAGAAATCAAATCTTTACTTCCAGGTAAGAAATCAGACCAAGCGTCACCTACAACTGTATCAGATGTTTGCCATACTGTTTCAAATTGACCATCTTCTTGAATTTCTCCAATAAGAACTGGTTTTGTTAAATGATGATTTGGCATCATTGTTGCATATCCACCAGTTAAGTTAGGAACACTAACTCCAACCATTGCATCAATAACTGCATCTTGATCGGTAGTTCCTGCTTTTTCAACTGCTTTTACCCACATTTTAAATCCAATGTATGTAGCTTCCATAGGATCATTAGTAACTTTTTTATCATCTTTCATGTATTTTTTCCATGAAGCAATAAATTCTTCATTTATATCAGTTTCAGCACTTTGAAAATAGTTCCAAGCAGCAAGATGTCCTACTAATGGTTTAGTATCAAGTCCAGAAAGTTCTTCTTCACCAACAGAGAATGCAAGTACAGGAATACTCTCAGCACTCACACCTTGATTTCCAAGTTCTTTATAAAATGGAACATTTGCATCTCCATTAATTGTAGACACTACAGCTGTTTTTTTACCAGTTGAACTGAATTTTCTAATATCAGATACTATACTTTGCCAGTCTGAATGACCAAATGGAGTATAATTAACCATGATATCTTTATCTGCAACACCTTTAGATTTTAAATAAGCTTTTAAAATTTTATTTGTAGTTCTTGGATAAACATAATCAGTACCAGCTAAAACCCATCTTTTAACACCAACTTCATTCATTAAGTAATCAACTGCTGGAACAGCTTGTTGGTTAGGCGCAGCACCTGTATAAAATACATTTTTAGAAGATTCTTCTCCCTCATATTGTACAGGGTAAAATAAAATACCATTTAATTCCTCAACAACAGGAAGAACAGATTTTCTAGAAACTGATGTCCAACAACCAAATGTAACATCAACTTTGTCTTTAGTAATAAGCCCTCTCATTTTTTCAGCAAATAATGGCCAGTTTGATGCAGGATCAACTACAACTGCTTCAAGTTGTTTACCTAAAACTCCACCTTTTTTATTTTGTTCTTCAATCATCATTAAAACTGTATCTTTTAATGTAGTTTCAGAAATAGCCATAGTCCCAGATAAAGAGTGCAGAACACCCACTTTTATAGTATCTGCAGCACTTGCAGTCATAGCCATTCCTAAAATTGCTACCACACTTAAACTTTTTGCAATGTTTTTTAACATAAA
>DQSS01000145.1 GCA_015663165.1 Arcobacter sp.
AATATAATTAAAATATATAATTTATAATAATTTATATTATAAATAAACTAGTTTATAATTTATTAATGATAATATTTTAGAATATTAATTAATAATAATTACTTATTTTAATTAAACTTAAATTTAATTTTTAAATACAAAAGAAAGAGGAATTTTATGAAAAATAAAGATGATTTAATTTTGTCTAAAATTTATAAGGATGATGAGGAGTCTTTGCTCTTTAATCAATTGTCTAATTTCTATGCAACACATTTTAAATATGCGTTACAAACATTTGGTTCTGGGATTATTATTGATGGTGGTGGTAATTTATCTCCTATCATTGTGAGTAATACTTCTAGTAGTAAAAATATTACCATTAATTTTGAAGTAGGTTCTTTTTTAGATAGGAAAGGACGGTTGGTTGTTGTTTCAAATAAATTAAATCAGAGTTTTAATATAGATGAGTTTTATCAAAAAACGCTCTTTTTTTACATTACATCAGTGGAAGTATTGGGCGAAAAAATTGAACATCAGGGAGGATTTATACTCCAAGATACAGTATTTACAGCAAAAATAAACTTTTATACAGAGAAACAATCTCTTAGCGACAATTATATTGAAGTTTGTCGAATTTTTATTTCGGGAGATAAAATATCTCATCCTTGTAATCCTTTTAATCCACAAGATAATGAACTTGATATTAGATTTGTTCCCCGTATTTTAAGTAATCACTCTTTATCACATGAGATAAGGGTTTTTATCTCCTCTGCCTTACATGAGTATGCTTGTTTTTTTATGAATCTCGCCATGAAAATAAATTCAAATACAATTTCTTTGGTTGCATCGGATGCATTTACAGTAGCCAGTAGTCTGAAATTAAATGTTGTTTCAACCTTTGAAGTTTATGAATTACTAGCTCAGTTAATTAAAATAACCACACTTTTTTATTCTGAAGTTCAAGATAAAATAGAAGATATAGAAAAGAGTGATTTTAGAAGAAGCTTAAGTAGATTGGAAAGTATATTTTTTTCAGAAGAGTCTTTAAATGATGGCAGTGTTAAGTTTTATGACTTGTCACTTGAAAATAAACATGAGAAAAAAAACTTTTGGGAAAATATTTTTGCACATATTAGAGACATATCAGAATCTAAAGATCTGTGGAAAATTATTGTAAATAAAGAAGAAGTTTTTCAAGTACAAAAAAAATATCTTTTACTTGGTCGTGTTGGTGGTGATGGTTTAGACATTGAAATAGATTATGAATATGTCTCGTCAAATCATTTGAAAATTACAAAAAATGATATTAATTCAGAACTGTTAGATATAGAAGATTTAGGCAGTGCTAATGGAACTTATTTTGAAGGAATTCGCTATGAAAAGCATAAAAAAGTCACAGTACATAAGAATTCAAAAATAGAATTATATGATTATGAATTTGATATTTACAACAATCCTATTGTTGTAAAATTTTTAGATAATTTAAATTAAGGGAAAGACAATGGGAACAAAAAAGCATGATTCTAGTCAGGGTGGAACAGCAAAAATATCTAAACAAACAGAAGTAGTAATAGGAAGAAAAGGTGCTGCTAACTTAGATGTAGAAATTGACAATGAATTGATTTCAGGAAAACATTTACGCATATTTAAATTGGGGAGTATGGTAATTATTGAAGACTTAGGTTCAACAAATGGTACGAGTTTGGATGGATCAGTTCTTTCTAGTGGTGTTCAAAAACCAATTAATTCAAACAGTCATATTGTATTGGCTGAGGTAGAAACGTTAGATTTGAATCAGATACTGATAAAAAAACTATTTGGAGGTACTTCTAATACTTTTCAAAGTGTAGATAATAATGGAACACAAAAACAATCAAGTGAGAGAGAAGAAGCTTCTTTTTCAAGTAAAGGTCATGTACATAAATATGATCGTTTTTATCCACCTTCATATACCTTGGAAGAAGAGAAAACTTGTAGAGGAAAAGATGAAGCCATTATGCTCAGGGTCTTTTCAAAAGAGACAGACCTTCGTATTATTGTTTTTGGAGAAGAGAGTCAAAGCTTGATTTTTAATGAAGAGAGATCATTTTCAAATCAGTTAGAAGATATGATAGATTCTGGTGAGCGACGTAAATTTTTAAAACAAGAAATTCAAAACCTTTTACATATACATAAAGAACGATATTGTCGCGAAGAAATTTGGCATCATGTTTTGACAAGTGATGAAAAGTTTAAAGATGGTGGATTTGTTAAGTTTGTTAGTGAGAAATTTGAAAATCGTTTAAAAACAAAAATTTTTATTAATAATAAATATTTTAAACGTTCGGATGAAGAAGAACGATTAGAGTTTGAAGATACAGAACTCATAAGCATACGGGCAAGTGAAGTGCATGATACATTAATTTTAAAATATGGTGAGCCTGAAGAAGAACTTGAATTTCCAGTGAGTGTATCATGGCTTAATACGATTTTAGAAAAAATACCATATTTTTATAAAAAAAGTCCTATACAAGCATTTTGGGTTTTTACTTTTGTAGTTTTTTTCATATTTTGGTTGGCTATCTGTTTAAGTGGATCAATCATGGAGCCTAAAATAAATAAAAAAACAACCATGGCTAGAATGTATTTTGGTTCTATTGAAGAGCCACTTTGTGGAAAACTCGCTGATAAATGTGTCTCGTATCATGAAGGGGGCTGGTTGGCAAAAGAGACGAAAAAAAGATGTAAAAAATATTGTGCTTATCAAGTTATCGCCAAAGATGTTTGTACTGAAATGGGATTTTTAAGTAAAGCAAGTGCTACTTCAGCAGTCATAAAAGAACCCTATCAAATTATTCCACCAAGTCGAAGTTTGGGGTCAAGTAGTAGCGATGGAATTATTTTATTTATTAATAATACTTCAAATGAAATTGTCATTGAGTTAGAAAATATAAAAATTGATGGACAGGATTATCCAGGCATTATTTTACCTATTAGTGGAAAGACAAAGTTTGTGTTAGAAAAAAAAGAGCAAGGATATCGCTATGATATTATGTTTGAATCAACAGCAATAGGTCAGCTAGAGAAAGGTTCATACTCATCTGAAATTAGTTTTAAAGTTAAACAAGAAGGTGAAGAAGCCCATATTAAAACAATTTATTTAAGTATAGAAATTTAAAAGGAAATATTGATGTTACGTATTATTTATCTTATGTTTTTTACTTGGACTTTGGTTTTTTCAAAAACAATATTGGTCTCAGGGGAAAAGCGTTTTGAGCCATTTTTTAAAAATTTAGAAAAAACTCAAAATCATGTAAAAATTTCTTTTATAAAGAAGAAAAATTCCTTAGATGCGTTAAAAGATATTGAAAAAAACAAAGCACTTTTCGCAATAGTACGTGGAGATATTTTAGTAGATAACATGCTTCAGAAGAATTTTTTTACACAAAAATCTTTTCAAGACTTTAAAGTGATTACAAAGTTGGATAAAAATTTTGCAACTTTTCTTTATTTAATCTCTAAAAATGGAATTAATGATGCTTATCGTTTGTTAAACCCTGATTCAAGTAATAAGGAGATGAAAAAAATTTCCATAGGTCAATTGAAAGATCTTTCAAATATTTATTTGGCAGATATTGCCAAGTCTGTTAATTCTGCTTATCGGTTTAAATATAAATCTTATTCAGGAAAAGAGTCTTTGACAAAAATAAATGATAAGAGTATTGATGCAGCCTATCTTTTTGTTTCTCCCGAATTTGTAAAATATGCAAAAAAAGAGAAATTTTTTGTACAAAATATTTTAAAACCAAGCTCTGTTAAGAGTGAGAAATTTGCCAAAAAAATTAGAGAACAAAAAGCATTTCATTTTATGCCTAATGGAATCAGAGTAGATAACTATTTAATTGCGTCCTCTTCAGTTTCAGATATAGATTTGAGTGCATTGGTGTATGTTTTGAAAGGGGGAAATAGTTTAATTACAAATATTAAAGGAGAGTATGGTGAAGTAGATAAACGTGTAGCTAGTATGTCTGTGAAAATTGATCTTCAACAAGCAGAAGCGAAAGCAGAGGCTAAAGCTAAAGAAGAAGAATGTTTGGAAGCAAAAAAGAGAGGAAGTGAGCTTTCTGAATCAAAAGCATCTTTAATCGTCTATACAAAAAATGCAAAGAAAAAAATTAGAAAAGTTTTGTCTTTTGTTAATCAATCAAATGAACTTAGTTACTTTACACCTCAATTAGAACATTTACTTGTAAGTTTAAATGAAACGAATCAAGAATCACGTAAATTAATAAATAAAACCTTGAAGCAGATATCAGAATGTAGTGTGGATAAAATAGGCATGACACTTATTTTATTGAATGCTAAAGTTGATGAAGTTCAAAGTTCTCGTAAGGAATTGGCACTCATAGAAAGTGAAATAGGTAGAAAAAAACAATTTGATATAAAAAGTAAAGAACAAGAGGAAACAATGATGTTAGCAGAACTAGCAAAGGAAGAGAGATTATTAGCACAAGAGTTAGTACGAGAACAACGAAACTTAGAACAGAAGTTAGTAGAGAAATGGGAAGAACAAAAAGCAGAAGTAGCCAAAGAAGAAGGTGGATTCTTTTCAATTCTTAGAGGCTTGATTCAATAATGCTAAGGTAGAAATAATAACTTATATTTAATAAAAGTTATTATTTGTGTTTTAACACAAAATTAAAAAAAGGAATTAATATGGCACTTGAATATTATACACCCGGTGTGTACGTAGAAGAAGTAAGTAGTGGATTTAAACCAATTACTGGTGTTCCAACGAGTATCGTTGGTTTTATAGGAGAGACACAAGAAGGTCCTCTAAATAAACCAACAATGATTGTTAGTTGGGGACAATATTTTGATAATTTTATTGGATATAGACTTGTTGAGAAAATGAGTCCAAGAGGTACAAAAGTACTAGATGCAAATGGTAATGCTGAGATGGAACACCTTCCTAATGATATTATAACCAAGTTGGATTGGGGTATTTACGCTTTTTTCAATAATGGTGGTTCAAAATGTTATGTAGTATCTGTTGCAACTCCTTCGGTAACTTCAGATCCTAAAGAACTTAAAAAAGAAATTGAAAAAATTACACAAGAGTTTAAAGAGAAAAAAGACCCTAAAAAGCAAAATGAATTAAAAATATTAGAGACAAAGTTAGCAAAAATGTCAAGTAGTCAAAGTTCTAATATTTCAAAAGAAATTATAGGAAATGATGGCGGTCCAAACAATAGAACAGGTTTACATTGTTTTAAAGACGTGACTGAAATTGCATTATTGGTAGCTCCTGGTATAACAGAACAAGCAGTATTATTGGAGGTTTTATCGTATTGTGAAACATTTAATATTTTTGCTATTTTAGATGCTCCTCAAACATTAGATGAACTTTCTAATTATGGTTTGGCTACAAACTTTAATGGTTTATCTGAGTTAGGTGCAAAACTTGTCTCCAAGCAAGCAGCTGTTTATTTTCCATGGATTAAAACTTATGATAAAAAAACAGATTCAAATATTTCTGTTGCACCAAGTGGTTTTGTGGCAGGAATTTATGGAAGAGTGGATACTGAAAGAGGTGTACATAAAGCACCAGCAAATGAAGTAGTTAGATTAGCACAAGACTTAGAATACAATCTTTCAGATGTGGAACAAGAGACACTTAACCAAAAAGGTGTTAATTGTATTCGAAACTTTAGTGATATTGGTATCCGTGTTTGGGGTGCAAGAACTACGATTACCGTAGCAGATCCAGAGTGGAAGTATATCAATGTTAGACGTTTATTTAACATGGTAGAAAAATCATTACAAGATGGATCCAAATGGGCAGTATTCGAACCAAATGATGTGTTTTTATGGAAAAAATTAAAAAGAAATGTGACAGCATTTTTAAATAGAATTCATAAAAGTGGTGCTTTAGTTGGACACAGTGCCGATCAAGCTTTTTTTGTAAGGTGTGATGAATCAACCAATCCACAAGAAAATATAGATGCAGGTATTGTTGTTATTGAAATAGGAATTGCTCCTGTTAAACCAGCAGAATTTATTGTATTTAGAATATCACAAAAATCACCAGCAATGGCTGATGATGCAGCGTAAGTAAAAACTATATAAGTAAGGAGAAAAAAAATGGCTGATGAAAGAAGAGACCCCTTTGCTGGGTATAACTTTAGATTAGAAATAGATGGTGTTGAAGTAGCAGGTTTTAAAGAAATTAATGGTGCTGAAACTAAAACAAAAGTAATTGAGTATTCTGATGGAGAAGGTGCAAATAATGGGATCATTAAAAGACCTGGTCGAACAAGCTATACTAATATTATTTTTAAAAGAGGTGTTTCTGAAGGTGAAGAGCTTTGGGAATGGTATCAAGAAGTTATTGCTGATGCCAGAGACTTTGAGCGAAAAGAGATTGCGATACATCTATTAGATGATGATGGTGAGCCTCAAAAAACTTATACTTGTGCACAAGCATGGCCTTGTGGTTATAAGATTGCCTCATTGTCAGCGACAGATGATCAAGTGGCAGTAGAAGAAATTGAATTTGCTTTCGAAGCATTAACGATTGAAGGATAATTTATCATTGAACATATATTTTTTATATGTTCAATATGTTATTTTTTATATAAAAGGATTGACTAATGTTTAAAACAGAATATGAATTTACCTTACCAAGAGGGTTTGTGGATAAAGATGGAAATCTACATAAAAAAGGTGTTATGCGATTGGCTACAGCTAAAGATGAAATTGCCCCTTTACAAGATCATAGGGTACGAAGTAATCAAGCGTATATGATTATTATTTTATTGAGCCGAGTTATTACGAGATTAGGAGAGTTAAATAGTGTAGATAGCCGAACCGTTGAACAGTTTTTTTCTATAGATTTAGATTATTTACAAAGGTTTTATCAAAAAATTAATGAATCCGAAAATACAGACTTATCGTTGAAATGTCCTCATTGTTCAGAAGAGATGTCTATCCCATTTGATGAGGTATTACCATCGGGGGAATAACGTGCTATCCCTTAGAGCATCTAACTAAGGAGATAGCTTATATTGCCTATCATTTTCACTGGAAGAAAGATGATATTTTAGATATGCCTCATAGAGAACGACACTCTTGGGCCAGTGAGATATCAGGCATAAATAATCAAATTAATACAGGAGCATAATTTTGACGGATTATATATTACCAGGTGTTTATCTTGTAAATGGTATGGAAGAAAAACGTTCAAATTTAAAAAGTTTTTCTACTCTTTTTTTATCATTTGAATTGACATATAAGGATTTAAAGTCAAAATATATTTATTTGGAATCTATGTCTGATATTCAAGCTTATGATTGTTTAAAAAAAAGTATATTATTATTGGATGCAGTTCATGTTTACTTTAAAAATGGGGGAAAGAGTCTTTATATTCTTTCTCAAACTACTAACATAAATATACTAACTGATAAACAAAAATATATAAACTTTTTAGAAAAAAATATAGATGTATTGGTTAATGTAGAAACAATAGTACTTGTAGATCTCTTTTTAACAGAAGCGTTGCTTCTAACAGATACTCAAAGTACAAGTATTCAAAATACTATTTCACTTTATTGTAAAAATACTAATCGTCTTTCTTTAATGGATTTACCTCTTGTAGGTTTAGTTACTAGTTATGCTAAAGAGCTTGAACATTGTATGACTTTTTATCCTTGGTTAAAAAGTGAAGAAAATAATATTTTACCAGCCTCAATTTATGCATCAGCATTATTTTCCAAATTGGCTTTTGAGAATAAAGTTTTTTATTCTATAGCAAATGTCAGATTAAAAGGTATTGTTGATTTAGAAAGACTAGTAGATAGAGCTTATGCTTCTGAATTATATGTCAATAATATTAATCCTATTATCTATCTTCAAAATGATGGATATAAAATTTGGGGTGTGAAAATGCTTGGGAGTGAGATAGAAAATATTAATACGGTACGTGTGCTATATTTTATAAAAAGAACAATTACTCTAAGTGTTAAAGAGTATATTTTTGAGCCTAATGATTCTATTTTAGAAGAAAAAATAGTAAGAAAAGTACAAAAATTTCTGTTTAACTTATGGAATATTGGTGCTTTACAAGGAGCTTCACAAGATGAAGCATTTGTTGTTAATGTAGAAAGAATTGAATCACAATTACTTTTTCATATAGCTATATCAATAGTTAAGCCTTTAGAATATATTGTCATACATCTAAATAGAACCGTTGATAATGATACACAATCAACATTAAATATTTCATAGGAGAATAATATGATTTTTGGTGGACGTGAGGACCCTTTTGTTTCTTATCTTTTTCGTGTTGAAATTGATGGTATAGAAGTACTTGGTTTTAGAGAAGTTTCGGGACTTTCTAACAAGACAGATATTTATGAGTATCAAGAGGGTGGAGAAAATAGGTTTACACATAAGCTTGTGGGGCAAACAACTTTTTCAAACTTGGTTTTGAAAAAAGGAATTGTTTTAGATGAATATATTTTTGAATGGAGGGAAGAAGTCATACAGGGAAAAATAGAAAATGCACTACGTGATATTACCATACGATTACTCGCTGACAATCAAAGTAATGGAGAGGAGCGTAGTTGGCGATTTTATGATGTTTGGCCCTGTAAATGGGAAACAAATAATTTTGAGGGAACTGCTAATGATATTGCTATTGAGACCTTGGAATTAGCGTTAACTCGGGGAGAAGAGGTAAGATAGCTATGAAAAATATATTAAAATTTAGTCCTATATTAACGATGTTAAAAGACGATATTTATCTACATCGAATAATAGAAAAAAAACACTTTAATAAAAGAGCTTTTTTTTCTTCTAAAAAAGCTTTATTTGTTGGAAATGTCTTTGATAAAATCATTTTTCTAGATAAATATAATCGATTTAAAAAAATTAAACCTTTAAAACAAAATAAGTATTTAACTGTAATAAAAAATAATAATATATTAGATTTAAGTACTTATTCTAGTCAATTAGAAGAGAATGGTTTAATTAAAAAGGTGGAATTTCAAACAAAGAAAGAAATAAATTTTAAGAAAAAGCAAAAAAAAATAAAAAATAAAAATTTTATCAAAAATAAAATAGCTAAAAAAAATAAATTTTCATTATTAAATGATAAAAGTGAAAATAGAGTTTATTTAAAACGCTTTATAAAAGAAGAAGAGCTTAACGACTTTAGACCACAAAGAAGTTTGAAAGAATCTATTTTTAATCGTCCATTAAAAGATGAAAAGTCTTTAGAGAAAAACACGTTCAATAGTGAAGA
>DQSS01000077.1 GCA_015663165.1 Arcobacter sp.
CAAATGCTATGCAACAAAATGTTCTAAGATTACTTCAGTAGTAATTCTTATTAACATAAATAATAAAAAAGCTCAAGTTTTTAACTTGGGCTTTTTTATTTAGATATACTTACAAAATCATTTAGGATATATAAATGTCAAATTTAGAAGAGATACAGATAACTTTATTAGAGATATTTACTAAAAATAAAAATCATTTTAAAAATAATAATTTAGATATTTATAATAAAATTATGGAATTTGAAAAATTAGATTATGAAAATTATTTTATAGATTTTGTTGACAATCATTTTGAGTTAATGGATAGCAATAAAAATAAAATATATAATTGTGACCCTTTTTACGATGCAAATTATAGAGTTAAAAATATAATAAATGAAAATATGATAGATCTTATTTCTTCAAATATTACAAAGAGTGTACATTACGACGATGGATTAAATGCATATAAATTTGCAAGCGAATATATTTCTTTTGTTGATACCGATGTAAAGATAAATAAGTTTATATTTATAGGAACGCTTTTGGGGGTACATATAAATGATATTGACAATAAAATATCTGCAAAGTCATATTTAA
This sequence comes from Arcobacter sp., assembly GCA_015663165.1. Taxonomy (GTDB): domain Bacteria; phylum Campylobacterota; class Campylobacteria; order Campylobacterales; family Arcobacteraceae; genus CAIJNA01. Next base: position 580 of record DQSS01000077.1, read on the forward strand.
TCATAGAGCCAAATATAGAAATATTTAGATTGTCTATGTTTTTGACTGATTATTCTGTAATAGGTACTAATTCTAAAGTATTTTTTTGCATAGGTTTTGAAGAAGAAGAATTAGAGATAAATATAAATAAATTTTATAACTATGAATATCGCTATAACACTAAAATACAATTTGAATTAGCTAGTCAAAAAGAACTGTACTTATTAGACGATATAAGTATAAAACTAATGCAAAATAATCCTATGACATATCCATTTTCTGAATATATGTTAAGTATGAAAAGAGGATATAGGTATTTAAAAGAATGTTCAAATGGTATATTAAATATAAATAGTATAAATGATTTATTTAAAAATAAACCAATTTTATATTTAGGTGCAGGTCCTTCTATATCTAAAAGTGTAGAATGGATTTATTTAAATCAAGATAGATTTATAATAGTAGCTAGTTCTGCTATTTTAAAAAAGTTAGAACTGTTAAGTATAATTCCTGATGTTATCATTGTTATTGATGGACAAAAAGATGTTATACTAAAACAATTTGATGTATCTTCTTGTATGTATGATTCTTCTATAATATTTGCAAGTATAAAAATAGATACTAATGTATTTAAAAAATTAAATAGTGATAAACTATATTTGATTCAAGATTCTTTTGAGTTATTTGTAGATTATGGAATACTTACTGGCGTTACTGTTGGAGATATTGGTATATCATTACTTTTAAAACTTGGAGTAAAGAAGTTGTATCTATTTGGTTTTGATGCTTGTATTGAGCCAATAAGTGGCAAAACACATGATTCTTGCCATCATTCATCAAGAAAAATTAATACGAAAAATAAAGGAAATACATATTCTAATCATATAGTAAAAGTAAAAGGTAACTTCCTAGATGAAGTTGAAACATTTATTTTTTATACAGGTATGATTGATAATATTTCAAATATACTTTTACTTTCAAACTCTAAGGTATTTAACTTATCAAATGGAGCATATTTTAAAAATTCCACACCACTAAAAAAAGAAGATATAAATTTTGACAATTTAGAGTTAATAGATAAGGTATTATTACAAGATGAAATAGTTGCGATGTTAAATAATAATTTAAAAAAAGAGCTAGATAAAAATGACTTAGATTATATAAAAAAAGAAAAAAAGATATTAGATAAAGTTAAAAGGCTAAAGATTAAAAATATTGAACAAAGTATATCAAAGCTAAAGTCATCATATAAAAACTCTGTAACTATTCAAATACTTGAAAAGTTTTTATATTTGACATCACCATATAAAGAACGATACAATAATGAAGAACTTCAATTTAAACAATTACAAAAAGTTATAAATGAATTTGAAAGTATCAATAAGGAACTCGTATGAGAATTTGTTTAGACTTAGACGGTGTAATCTGTCAACTAAGATTGGAAAATCAACTCTATGAAGAATTGTTACCCGTTGATGGAGCTATTGAAAAAATAAAAGCACTTAAGGATAATGGACATTATATTATAATACATACAGCAAGAAGAATGAAAACACATAATGCAAATGTATCTAAAGTTATAGCTGATATTGGTAAAATTACACTTGATTGGCTTGAAAAATATGAAATACAATATGATGAGATATTATTTGGAAAACCATGGGCTGAAATATATATAGATGACAATGCATTAAGATTTGATTCTTGGGATAGTATAATTGAAGATGGTTCAAATTTACCACAAAATAAAGAATCAAAGATTAAAGGTAAATAATGACAATAGTTATTCCAATGGCAGGTAAAGGTAGTAGATTTATAAATAAGGGATATAAGAAGCCAAAATTTATGGTTGAAGTTAAAAATAAAACATTATTTGAATATTCTTTAAATAGTTTGCCAATTAAACTGGCAACACAAATTATTTTTATTTGTTTAAGTGAACATAAAAGATA
>DQSS01000044.1 GCA_015663165.1 Arcobacter sp.
AAACATACTCAAGTAGATATATCTAACTATTTAAATCTATCAAAATCTTCAATATCAAAAATTATTAAAAGTGGAGATTCAACCCCTGGGGTGTAAATTGATAAGTTACTTTGCTTTTATATTTAATTGTGATACAATATGTCATACAAAAAAAGGATGAAGATATGGTATCAGTAAGATTAGACACAAATGTAGAAAGTCAATTAAATCATTTTGCTACACAACAACATATATCAAAAAGTAAAGTGATAAAAGATTCACTTATTTACTATTTTGATATGTTAAATAAAAAAGAGATAAAACAAACACCTTATGAACTAGGGAGTGCATTATTTGGCAAATATTCAAGTGGTGAAGAAAATTTATCGGTAACTTATAAACAAAAATTAAAAGACAAAATAAATGCAAAAAACGATAATAGATAGTGGACCAATCATTGCACTTTTTGATAAAAGTGATAAGTATCATAAAAGTGTATTGAAATTTATAGAATCTTTTAATGGGGAGCTTATAACTTCTTGGTCAGTTATCACTGAAGTTTCTCATATGCTTGATTTTAATTTAAGAGTACAAATAGACTTTTTAAAATGGATTGAATTAGGTGGTATTAAATTATACGATATACCTCAAAGTGAAATCGTAAACATTAGAGTTATGATGGAAAAATATCTTGATATTCCTATGGATTTGGCAGATGCAACTCTAATGTATATAGCAAATAAAGAAAAGATAAAAAATATCATAAGTATAGATAGTGATTTTGATATATATAGAACTTTGAAAAAACAGAGCTTAAATAATCTATTAAGATAAAAAATGAGAAAAAGATTAAAATGAAAAACATAATAATACTATACAACCCATACTACCAAGAAAATGTAATGGAACAACATCTTGAGATACTTAAAGATAAAGGCTCAGTAGCTTTTGGAAAGGTTAAGTCTGCTCTTAGGGACTATGAACACCCAAACGAAGATGCTTTAAATGAAATATATCAAGATATTTCAAAAGATAATCCAATGCAACTATTTTTAACAGATTATAATAGTATCTATGTAGCAAATGTATTAGCTGTAAAAACTGATAAAACAAAGCTAATCAAAGCACCAAAATATTATGATGCACTTGATGTAGAGAAATGGTACATAATAGATGATTTAAGACTAATAGTAGATAATGATTTTCAACTGATAAGAGATAGTGTTTTAGCAAATTTTAATGCTACAAATTTCAACAATAGGACTTATGCAATATATGGGAATAAATATGTATATCCTATGCAAGTTACTATGAAAGAAGAGATTAACTATTTTGATAAAGAAGATGAAGATTTTAAATACTTTACAAATATATTTAAATCAAAGCAAGAGATAGAAGTGAAAAATAGTTTGATAAATTATTGTTTCCCTACTAAAATATTTTATTCTTTTGCTCCAAATTCACAGGATAATCTAATAAGTGCAGAGATAGAATATACACAAAATAAACACAACCCACTGTATGATTTTAGTGCTGTTGTTATGAAATATTCTAAGATAATAGAATTGGAACTTTATGGATTTTTTAAATACCTTTTTAAGTATCTTATATCTAAAACTTCATCAATAGCAAATATAAATTATTCAGTACAAGGACAAGATTATATAGTAGATGATTTATTTACATACAAAGCTAATTACGGTACATATAATTATTTATTAAGAAATGAAAAATAAGTAGAAGTATCCATAATCATATCAATTCAAGTAAAGTACGGTATTTTATTCAAGATAGTATCTCACGATTTATACCAATAATGCAAAAAATCAGAAATGAATCTGTACACGGAAATAATGCTACTATGGCTGAATGTGAAGAGTTAAGAGAATATATTTTAGGTATTGGTAAAAATGGATTTTTAAAAGATATAAAAGCTTATGGCTTAGAGATAAATAATCTAAAATAACAAATGAATTTATCAAAATCATTATAGAGAAATTACACACTAGAAATTGTAATATTTTTTAAAATTGTTACTTATTTTTAGTGGGTATTTCTGTTTGGACGTTTGGACAGGACATTATAAAAGTTTTTTTATTTTTTATTTTTTTCATCCCTTTTTCTCTTCTGATCAGCATATGTGTACATTCTTCTTTTGTTGTAATCTACATATCCTTTTTTCTCTCTAAGTGATTTTTTCTTTTGTATTTTTTGTCTTGGTTGTCTATCTTCTAGTTCAAATCCTTCAACAATTTCTCTTTTTATACTAAGCTTTAAATCTCTTTCTACTTTTGTGAATTTGTTGTAATCTCTTATTGTAAGAAGTGAATATACTCGTCCTTTATGTCCAGCTCTTCCTGTACGACCTACTCTATGAGTAAAGTCATCTGTTACTTCTGGTAAGTCATAGTTTATCACTAGTGCTAACTCTGGTATATCTATACCCCTTGCTGCAATATCTGTAGCTACTAATACTTGAATATTTTTATTTCTAATCATAGTAATAGACTTTGCTCTATCTTGCTTTTTTATATCTCCATGAATTGTTCCAACTCTGATATTCTTTTTAAATAAATATTCACTTATTTCATCTGCTTGTTCTTTAGTATTTACAAAAAGTAGAACCTGCTCTGCTTTAGACTTTTTGATAAGATATGCTGTCATTTCATCTTTTCTTTTTCTATCAACTTTAAAGGCTTTGTGTTCTATTTTTTCTACTACATCTCTTCTGTTACTTACTTCAACTGTTACAGGTTCGTATAAAAATTCTTTTCCAAGTTTTTTTATATTTTGTGAGATAGTTGCTGAAAACATCATAATTTGTCTAGGCTTTGCACAATGAGAAAAGATAAAGTTAATCTCTTTTAAAAATCCAAGTTCAAGCATAGTATCTGCTTCATCAAGTATAACTGTTCCTACTTTTTCTAAAGATATTTTATCTTCTTGAATTAGTTCTATAAGCCGTCCTGGAGTTGCCACAATTATATCTGTACCATTTTCTAATTCTTTAAGTTGAATACTTTTTTTAACTCCACCTTGAATTTTTGTAGCTTTGATATCTAAGTATTTTCCATAAGTTAAAATTGAGTGATGAACTTGCTCTGCTAACTCTAATGTAGGTACAACTACTAAAGCTCTTGGAGTTTTATTTTCAGTTTTTACAATCTTTGTTAGCTTTTGAAGTAATGGCAATAAATAAGAAGCTGTTTTACCAGTTCCTGATTTTGATGCACCTATTACATCTATACCTTTTAAAGCTATTGGTATAATTTTCTTTTGTATTTTTGTAGGTTCTGTATGATTTAGTTCACCTAGTGCTTTTAAAATATTAGGATGTAGATTTAGTTTTTGAAATGATTCTATAATATGTCCTTTTGGATATTGTCTTTAATATTTGAGATTATATCTAAACTAAATCAAAGGAGGCATTAAGTTATATTTTATTTGTTCTTAGTAATCTAACATATTCTTTTATTTGTTGGTTTACTTTGTAAAAATACCTTTTAGTATCTCCTCTTGGTAATTTTTTCATCAATCTTTTATAGACTTGATCACTTGACATATTGTTTATAACTTTAATAGCATCTTTCATATTTTCACTTTTTACAAATGCTTTAGAAAGATTTTTAGTCCCAATATCATAAGCAACAATAGTACAATACCACCTACTTTTAAAATTATTTATTTCTACAAAATCTTCTTTAAAAAGTATCTTTAAATATGTACTACCTAGTGTTATATTGTTTTTGGTATTTAATAAGTAATCTGAAGATAATACTTTAGAATATCCTGTAAGATATTTATATGCTATTTTACCTATTTTATAAGGAGTGACATGCATAAGTCCTACTCCCATTTGTCTTGATCTTGACAATGGATTAAAGCCACTTTTTATATCTATAATTGCATATATTAAAGATGCTTCTATTTCTAATTTTTCTGATTGTTCTAATATAATATTTTTATATAATCTTGCTTTTTTTCTATTGAAAAATGATGGTAATTTTATCTTTACTGTATAAATAAGCTTATCATTATATTTTTCTTTTTTAAAAGATTTTAATAACAATCTTTTTCTGATACTTTTATATCTTTCTTTTGTAATTATAGAAGATATAAGGTTTTGTTTTTCTATTGGTAGCTCTAAAACTTTATTTAATTTTTTAGTTATTTTTCTTTCTAAAAAATCATTAGAATATGCTTTTCTAACATCATAGTTATAAAGTTTGTCATAAAGTTTTAAAATTTTATTTTGTGCGTCTTTTTCACTGAAAGCAATAACCTCAAAGAGCATAGTATTTTTTGAAAAATCAATTATTTTTTTCTCTTTATAGCTATTGGAATACTGCACCCATTTTGAATTTTTTGTAATATCTATTTTTGAAAAGTTCTTTTTGATATTTTGTCTATATTCTTCCATTGCTTCAGTGAAGGCTTTTTCATATACAGTAGGAGATATATTAGTATGTTGATTTTCTTTTAATGCTAGGTTTGATTTATTTTTTAAATAGTTTGCAAAATCATCAGCACCTAGAGTACCAATAAAAATGAAAACCAATAAAAAATACTTTAACATTTATTTTTTAAGTTCGTTATTTAAATCTTTATGTGCTTGTGCTGCTTCATTTTTTTGAACAGAACTATCATATGTTTGTACTTTTGAAGTACATGCTGTATTAAATAAAGCTAATGCAAATATAAAAACAATAGTTTTTTTCATATTACATTCCTGCTTTTTCTAATTCTTTATCTAATTCTCCATTTGCTTTTGAAGCTTTATATTCTTGATACATCGCTAAATCATTTTTAAATGATGTTTTAATACTATCTTCCATAGCAGATGATACTGATTTGTTTGATACAGTTATAAGTAAATATAACTCTTTAGTTTTTGGGTGACTCCATGTATCAAGTGATATTGTATTGTTCAATGTTTGACTTGCTAATTGCTTTGATACTTTAGAATTTGCTGCATCAAATGTTGCTTGAGCACCTGAACCTGTTGTTGATTTGTATGATTTAAAAAGATTTGATACTTTTGTAGATATCTGAGAAGCTAATGCATCTCTTCCATCTGCCATAGCTTCACTTCTTTGAAAAGATTTGTCATTTCCAGCATTCATCTTAGCAATTCCAACAGCAGCAACTGAATCTTTTGCATAAGGGTTACAAGTCCATTTTGGAGCTAATACACCATCTTGTTTACAAGCAAATGACACAACTTCTTCTTTTTTTACTTCTTTTTTTGAAGAACATGATGTAAATACAAGTGATGATACAGATACAACTAATAGTGTTTTTAATAATAATTTATTCATTTTTATTCCTAATTTTAATATATAGGAGTATAACAAAAAACCTATAACTATATACTTATATTAAATAGCTCTAGGAAAGTTTTGTTTTCTATTTCATCATAAAATTTCTGTGAAGCTTTTTGTTTGATTCTTTTTGTATTATTTGTATTAAATTCTTTTATTTCTATTGTATTGTTACCTATTAATTTATCATTTGAATATAACTGTAAAGCAATATTAAATACTATGATATTATAATGTTCATTATTTACATCGTGTGTTTTTACATCTATTTCTATACTTAATTTACTTTTTTGATTTGATATTTTTATCTCTTTTGAGATTAGATATGTTTTTAGTTTTTTTTCAAATAATTCTGATTTGTTATCAAGTGCAAATGAAATCGTAAAATTATTTTTTAACTCTAAATACTTTTTTTGGAAATTAGATATATTGTTATAATATATTGATTCATCAAAATTTTCATCTATAGATTTAATAACTCCTAAAATATTCTTATAAGATTTTGACTTATTATATATCTTCAAATACATATTTAACCTAACTATAAAATTTTCTTTTTTTATACTATTTTCTGTTTGATTTAGCTCTTTAAATTTTCTTTTTATATCTGATTTTAGGTATTTATTTAGTTTATTTTTATTTACTCTAACCTCTACTAAGTATTGATTGTATCTGTATTGATATGAGTTTGTTAGTTCATAGTTGTTTATCTTTATATTTTCCACTTTTGTTTTTATATTGCTATTTACACTTGTATAATACTTATTGCTATTTCCTCTTGATACTTTTGTATTAGATTCAAATGATGACTCAACACTTATACCAAACTGACTTATGATATCTTTCAATGCTCTTGAAACAGCTTGCTCTTTGTTTACTCCATTTGCTATTGCATAGATATATTTACTAGTTGCTAATTTGGGAGATTCATACCATATAGGTATAACTTTTACAGGTACTTTTTGTACTTTTGATTTATCGTTTCCACATCCTAGAAAAATAAAAATAATTGAGATAAGTATTATAATCTTTTTCAAAGTTATTCTTTTAGTTGATTTAGTGCTGCTTCTTTTTGAAGTAGTAGTTTGTTTATATTTAAAATTGCTGAATCTATTAGTTTATTTGGTTCACCTATAATTCTATCTGATAAAACAAATAAAGATTTTGCTTCTTCATATTTTCCTAAAGATTGTTTTACTAAGCCAAGATTATATGCTACTTCATAAGAGCTTTCATTTAGTTGCCCATTTAGTCTATCAAATATCTCTTCTGCTCTTGAAAGTCTATTGTTTTCTATATATTTTAAAGCATTTTCAAAACTATCTTCTTGCTTAGAACTAACATCAACTGAATCTATATCTTCTATTAACTCTACACTAAAATATACATAAGAAGGTGCAAGTAAAGAAACAAATTCTTCTGCAATTTGTATAGACATAGCTGATAATGCTTGAGCTGAAGATGGTATCTTACGATTTGAATATACTAAATAACCATCTTTACAAGAATCTGCATTGTAGTTTTTAGTGATAGTTTGAGCATATAGCGAACTTCCCGTTTGAACATCAACAATATTCAAATTTGCAGTAATCCCTGCTGTTGTTGTATCACACTTTACTCTGTATTTTTGTATTCTTGCACATTTTCCATTTTTGTATCTTGACACACATCTTTGTCTTATCTCATAATAAGAACTATTTTTTCCACTTGAGTTTACTGTACCTACAATTGTAGCTTGAGCACCTACTAAGTTCCCTATTTTTACTGCTTTTTTTGAATTGTATAAGTCTGAGGATTGAAGCTTTTGCTCTTTTATGATTTTATTTAATTCTGAACGATTTGGTACTGTGAAATATTTCTTATTTTTAATACTTAGGCTACTTAGTTTTGTTTCAACTGTAGATGATAAATTATTTTTATCACCTTTAAATTTAGCTACTGAAACTATTCTTTTGTTTGTCAGAGCATCAACGATTGCTGGTTTGATTGCTTTCATATGTACTTTTTTTGAAGAACAACCACTAAAAAAGATTGTACTTAATAAGATTAGGAGAAGGAATATATTTAGTTTTTTCATTTATTTCACTTATTTAAATTTTAAAGATATTACTATAAATAAACTTTATATCAAAACAATCAATAAGAATAAAGAGATAAGTTCCCCTACTTCTAAGCTTGTGCCTAAAACATCGCCATTTACAAAGTTTAGTTTACTTTGTAAAATTTTAACTACAAACATACAAATAACTAATACTAAAAAACCTAAAGCTAAAGTATAAAATGATGTCAATAAAATAACAATAACACTAGAAAATATAAGAGCTAAAAGCAAAAATATTTTTGAAATATTTTTTTTCATCATCAAAATAAATGTAGACTTTTCATGTATATCAAATAAATATATATTAAATACAAGTGCAAGTCTAGAAAATACCAGTACGGCAATGAATTCATAAAATAAATTTTGTTCAAAAATATACATAATAACTGCAATTTTAAGTAATACAAAAACTATAGTATAAAGCAATCCCATAGCACCTATGGTAGGCTCCTTTATAACTTTATAAGCATCTTTTCCACTATGTTTTGCATATAGTGCATCTACTACATCGGCAATGGCTTCTGTATGTAAAAACCCATATAAAACCATATACGATATACTTGCCACAATTAGCCCAAGATATGAATAACTTTCAAATATATAATATATACTTACAGTCAATACCCCTAAAACCAGGCCAATAAATGGCAAGAAAAATAAAAATGATTTTATAATACTATCTTTTGTTACATCTATATCATTGCTTATATTTACAGGTAAAATACTAAAGTATGAAAAACAAAATTTTACTCCTATATAGATATCTTTCATATTTTATTTTGCATCTTTCATTACAAATCTCATAGCATTTTTCCAATCTCTATCAAACTTATTTTTTATATAAACTTCTTTATGTGGAACTGAACACTTTGAACAATCTTGATGTATAAAGCCATCTTTAGTTTCTATACTTCCACCGTTGATTGAGTCAATATCACAAAAGCTTTTCTGTGAGTTAAGTCTAAAGTTTGGACAAGCACAAAAGTAGCAATTTAGCTCTTTGATATCATGGCATTTTTTATTGTCTTTATAAAGTGGACAAAAGTCTTTTTCTTTTTGTACCATATTTTCAAATCTAAAATACCTAATAACCTCATCATCATTTAAATGATTTAACTTTGATAAAATATTCTTATGCTTAATTGCATGTTCTTCAAACCAATCCTTATAGCCTTTCATATTAACCTTTCAATTTTATAGGAAGTCCAAGCTTCACTTCATAAACCTCGTCACAAATAGAAGCTAATTTTTGCCCTATTACACCAGATTTATCAACATAATCACGACTTAAACTATCAAGAGGAATTACACCTGAGCTTACATCGTTTAAAACAAACACTATATTTGCATCAATATTACTAAGGAGTTCAATCTCTTTTAATAGTTCTTCTTGTGATAAATTTATATTATTTAAAAGCCACATAGACATACAGTCTATAAGATATGTTTCATTTTTTTCTAGGACACTATGCAAGTTTTTTGTTTGTTCTATGTCAATAAAACTATCTTTTCTTTGCATAATATGTTTTGATATTCTTTCATCCATATTACTATCACCATATGAGTTATCGTATGTTGCTATATAGTATGGTTTAGAAGAACTTGAAAGTTCTATTGCTTTTATCTCAGATAGTTTTGACTTACCTGATTTTTGACCACCGAAATATAAAATTTTAGACATTTACCATCCTCTCACACCATAACTCAAGTGTTCTATCTGGTATAAAGTATTTATCATCGACTTTATCTATTAATTCTTTTTTAAATAGTGCATTTATAGCAGATTGTAGTGTTTGTTTTTTTATATTATACTTTGTAAGGATATCATTAACAAAAAAGTTCTTTTTATAATATCCTACTATTTTTAATGCTAATTTTTGGTTGTTGTTCAATGTATCAAAAAGTAGTTTATAACTTCCATCTTTAGAGTTTACTATCTCTTCAACTGTATTATCAATACTTTCTTTAGTAATATCTTTTTTTGTTGTATATAGTATATGAAATATATGTTGTAGTATTTTTGTTTCTTTATTACTTACTGCATATATATATTCACATAATTCCTTAGTAATGTCCAAATATTTTTTAACATACTCATAAATAGCATCTAATCCTAAAGCTTTAAGTTCAAAATGTGTTGCCATTTCATACAATGGTGCTTTATACTCAAATAGTGAAGTAAGAAGGTGTCTTTTGCTACCTAGAAATATATAAGATATATTTTCTCTTTCTTGTATGTTTTTCCTTAAAATTGCATCAAGTTTTACATCTGTAATATTTGCAATTTGCTGAAACTCATCTATAGCTACAATAATTTTATTTGATTTACTTAATTCATTTATACCTAAAAAAAAGTCTTCTATCATTTGCTCAAAACTAAGTGTTGCAACTATAGGTTTTAGGCTATATTCCAATGTTTTAGGATTAATTGTAGGTTCAACTCTTACTCTTTTGAAAAGTTCAGTAAATTTTTTGATACTTTGTTTTAAATCTTTTTTATACGAAGATGTAAGTGCATTTAAAAGCAGTACTGCAAAATCTTCTTTTGAAGTTATCTCAAATATATCAATATATACACATAAGTATTCTTTATCATTTTGTTCAAAAAAGTTTTTTATAAGTGTTGTCTTACCCATTCTTCTTTTAGAATGTATCAATAAATTTGTAGAATACTTTACATGCTCTTGTAAAACTTTAAACTCATCATCTCGACTTATAAAGTTTTCTCCTTTTGAAATATAATCATATGAAAATGGTGATATCATAATTATTCCTCTTAGTATGTTCTTTTAAATACTTTTAGTATATCTTATATATTTAATATTGTCAATACTAATAGTATCTATTTTTAAATACTATTGCAAAAAGCTCTCAACTTTAGCAGTAATCATTTCTTTACTAAGACCATTTAAGAATCCATACATAAGTGCACCACCTGCTCCAACACCCTCTTTTGCTTCACCTTCATCATATAGTTTTAGTGCAGGATGATCTGAAAGTGAAAAGTCAAAGTCGCTGTAGTAAGTGTTTACTTTAAAGTCACACATATTTATAAGTGCTTCTATGTCACTATTTTTATCTTCATTTACCCACTTAGTTGTACATAAAGAAAGGTTTGAAGTTTCTATACTTCCTTCCATTTGTTTAAGTATGCTATTTACTACAAGAAGTACACAAGCCATTTGTGTTCCACCTGCTAGAACTATAGGAGTACTGTTGTTTAGTCCAAGAATAAATCCTGCATTAAATATAAGCATATTGTCACTTATTGAAGAAAGTGTATTAAATATATCATCATCTTTTTTTATTCTTTTTAGTGCATCATTAATTGTACTAGTTCTTATATCATCTGGAACATCTTTAAAAGAAGATGAGAATTTGTTTTCTACATCGTATCCTAAAGCCATAGCAGTTGCTTTTGCTGTTGTTGTTCCTGATGGTACTGATTCTCCTAAAATTATATAGTCATCTTGACATTTATAGTTTTGACCAAATGCAACAGCTTTTTGGAATATCTCCATAGCTTCTATACCTGCTCCATCATCTATTCTTCTACTAGGTTTCATATCAAAGTTATGTATCTTTGCATATGCTATTTTAGGACTAACTTCAAGACCTAAATCAAGAAGTTCAACTCTACTATAAGGATGAAGCAAATGCACAGCACGAGTAATGAGTGCAGGAGTAGGAACACCTTTAGGAGTTTTGGCAATATTATCTAAACTTCGCACTTCACCCAAACATACAAACTCACTATCAAGTGTAGGTGTAAGGTGTAACATACCTGGTATTCCAGCTTGTGTTATTCCTGGGATATTTGCTGTGTGTGTATTTGAAAGTGCTAACATAAATGTAGCTTTTTTACCTCTTAGGTTTTCTATGAAGTCTATATTTCCTGTGATGTTTTTTATCATTTTTATTTTACCTTTAATTTAATATGACAAAAATATTTTTGTCAAGTTTTTTAACAAAATATTTTTTGTCAAAATAATATTGCTATACTCAATACTACTATTACAAAGACATCCAATCGCACTTGAAATCTTAGTGCTTTTTTTATATGTTCTGTTGTTATATTTTTACTACCATTTCCAAAGTACGCTTTTTCTTTTAGCTTACCTTCATATATGGTATCTCCACCTAAGCTTATATCACATACTCCTGCAAGTGCTGATATAGGATAACCTGCATTTGGGCTATCGTGTAGGTGTCCGTAGTTTTTTATATTTATCATGGCATTATAGCTAAAACTTAATATAGCTATTATTAGTGCTGTTATTCTTGATGGTATGTAGTTTGATATATCATCTAATACTGCAGATACTTTTCCAAAGTTTTCATATTTTGTATTTCTATATCCTACCATTGAGTCTAGTGTATTTATGGCTTTATATATAAAAGCTCCTAGAAGTCCAAAAAGTAGCATATAAAAAAGTGGTGCTAT
>DQSS01000336.1 GCA_015663165.1 Arcobacter sp.
TACAATTTGCTGACGCGGGGCGTGACGACTTAGTTACAAAAGAAGATGCAGAGATAGCCATAGTAAAAGTCTACCTCCCCGAACCTATGGACGATACTGAACTAGAGTCTACACTTAAAGAGGTGATAGCCTCAGTAGCAGCCCAAAGCATGAAAGACATGGGTAAAGTAATGGCAGGGGCTAAAGCAGCCATTGGAAGCCGTGCAGATGGTGGACGGATTAATATAATGGTGAAAAAGCTCTTGGGTTAAATTTAAGTTTAGTGTGGAGTTTTCATGTTCAATGAAAATATCTAATCATCACAAAATACATTGACCTTAGTGTTCTTTACAATAACTAAAAGAATTACCAAAAAACGAGGATATTATAAACATGAATACTCCCAAGGATATATCTATACTTGATAATGCCATTAAACAAATTAAAAATTTGTCTTTAGCGAAACAAAAATTAGAAATAAGTAAAAGAAACATGACTATAGAGTTAAAAGAGTTAGAAATAAATATTATAAACTCAAAAATATCATTTTACGAAAAAATAATACAATATATTACATTTGGAGTAATCCATTATGAAAATAAATATAAAGAGAAAATTTTAGAATATAGAGAACGTATCAAAAAATTAAATCCTATTATTTTTGATGCAGCTATTGAAGAGAAAAAGTCTGAAATATTATGCTTTGAAAAAGAAATTGAAAGTCACTTAAGTATTTTTAAAAATAAACTTCTTAAATTTCAGAATAAGTTATTATCTGTATCAGAAATACAATACATAAATAATTATAATAATGAAGAATTTAAACAAGAACTAAATGAACTAACTCTTAACAAAAAAGAATTTTTACTACATAAGAATATAAAAGATGAAATAGATGAACTATTAAACTTTCAAGAAAACCCAAAAACTTGGATTGAAGAGAAAAATACTCTATTTATTAAGAAAGAAAAAAGAAAAGAAAAAACTTTTTTTGACACAATAGAAGCTAATCCTCTAACAGACAAGCAACAAGAAGCCGTCTTAGTAAATGAAAATAATAATTTAGTTTTAGCAGGAGCAGGCTCAGGAAAAACAAGTGTTATTGTTGCAAAAGTTGCATATCTCATAAAGAAAGAAATATTAAACCCTAGTGAAATACTTGTTTTAGCTTTTAATAAAAATGCTAAAGAAGAACTAGAAGAAAGATTTAATAAACAAGCCATAAATGTTAAAGTGAAAACTTTTCATTCTTTCGGATCTAGTGTACTATCCGAAGCTTTATCTAAAAAATTATTATTATGTCCAATGGCAGAATTTCAACAAAATATGACTAAATTTATAAAAGACACTATTCAAAGTTTACTACTATCAATGGAAGGTTTTATAGAAAACTTTTTAGTATTTATGGCTTATTTTAAAATGCCTTATAAAAATGAAACAGAATTTAATTCTCTTGGAGAATACTATGACTATCAAAAAAGCCATGGTATAAAAACTTTAAAACATCAAGTGTTAGAAAAAGGAGAGAAACAAGGTAAAACCTTAATTACTTTAAAAGAAGAAACCGTCAAGAGTCATCAAGAGTTAGTAATAGCAAATTTTTTAACACTAAATGGAATTAAGTATTTGTATGAAGAGCCTTATGAACACAAAACTGAAACTACTGAAAAAAGGCAATATCAACCTGACTTCTTTTTACCCGAATATAAAATTTATATAGAACATTTTGGAATAGATAGAAATAATAAAACTGCACCCTTTGTAGATAATAAAGAGTATCTTGAAGGAATAAAGTGGAAAATAGCATTGCATTATGAACACAACACCCTTTTAGTTCAAACCTTTAGTTATGAGTTTTCGGAAAATAACTTAACAAAATCACTAAAGGAAAAACTATTACGTCATAATGTCATTTTTAGAGAATTAGAATTAGCAGAAATAGCTGAACTTTTAAAAGAACCCATAGAAAATAATAAGTTCACCAATCTTTTTACAACCTTTTTGGCTCACTATAAAGCCAATAGACATTCCATGGAAGAATTAAAAGATAAGTCTGAAAAAAATGAAAGAACAGAATTATTTCTTAAACTTTTTGAATATATTTTTACAGAGTATGAGAAATATAACGAAAGGAATAGTTATATTGATTTTGATGACATGATTATTCAAGCATTGGGTAGTATTGAAAGGTCAGAATATACACATGAGTTTAAACACATATTCATCGATGAGTTTCAAGACATATCTACAACAAGAGCAAAACTCATTAAGGAATTATTACCCATTAATAATACATCAATAACGGCAGTTGGTGATGACTGGCAATCAATTAATAGATTTGCGGGGAGTAATATCCAAATTATACAAGACTTTCAAGAAATTTTTGGGGCTTCTAAAACAGTTGCATTAGATTATACTTTTAGGTTCAACAATGTTGTATCAGATATAGCTTCTAATTTTATACAAAAAAATCCTCATCAAATCAAAAAAGATATTAAGACTATTAAACATCAAGATTTAGATAAGTTTAGTCTTTTACTTTATTGGACAACGGGAGATAACAAAGTAGACTTAAAATATATTTTAGATTTAATTTCAAAAAAAGAGGAAGATGAAAAAAAATCCATCATGGTACTTGCTAGATATAA
>DQSS01000084.1 GCA_015663165.1 Arcobacter sp.
TAAAGTATTAGAAGTGAAAATACTACTAGAATTGCAGATACAAATAATATAAACTTCATAATAATTACTGATTAGAAATATCTAAAGATAAATTTAAAAAGTCTTCTCCATATCTTTCATATTTAACTTCACCAATACCATTTACTTCTAACATCTCTTTTTTGTTTTTTGGTAATGTTGCAGATAGTTCTATAAGTACTTTATCACTAAATACAATATAGGCAGGAACATTTTGTTCATTTGCAATGCCTGTTCTTAATTCTTTGAATTTATCAAAATAGTCCATATTTACATTTTCAAATACTTTTTTTGTTTTTATAGCTTTATCTTTTGGTAAGTTTCCTATTTTATCTTCATCTATAAATAAGGACTGTTTACCTTTAAGTATTTCAAATCCTAAGTTAGAAATTTTAAGTGCTTTGTATTCTCCTATAGATAGAGCTTCTACATCTAAAAGTCTATCAACTATTGCTGACCATTCATTTTTACTTTTATCTTTTCCAATTGAATATACAGATAAGTTTTGATGTGAAAATTGAGTTATTTTAGCAACTTTTGAGCCTCTTAGTATATCTATTATATGTGTTTGTCCAAAGCTTTGGTTTGTTCTATATAGTGCTGATAAAAACTTTTGTGCATCTGTTGATATATTTAGTTGTTTAACTTCACCTTTTGTACAGTTATCACATGATATTTCACATTCTTTTATAGTATCATTAAAATATGATGCAATTAGTTGATGCCTACAGTTTGATGATATACAAAATCTATACATATATTCTAGTTTTTCTTCTAGTAAATCTTTATATTGTATATTTATGTCATTTGCTATAAATGCTTTTCTTTTTATCTCATCGGCTTTTGTAAATAAAAGCAATGTATCACTAGAAAGTCCATCTCTTCCAGCTCTACCAATCTCTTGATAAAAATTTTCCATAGTTTTTGGCATAGAAGTATGAGCTACAAATCTTATATTACTTTTATCTATACCCATTCCAAAAGCAATTGTTGCAACTACTATATTTATTCTATCATATAAAAAATCTTTGTAAACTTCATCTCTAATTTGGGTAGATAATCCTGCATGATATGATTTCGCTTTGAAGTTTTTTTCTTGTAAAAAAGATGCAACTGTGTCAGCTTCTTTTCTTGAAAAGGTATAAACTATACCTATTTCATTTTCTCTATTATTTAAAAAATTAATAAGTTGAGTTCTTCCATTTCCTATTCTTTTTTTGATGTTTATTTTGAGATTGTCTCTTTTTGTAATACCTCTTAATATATTACAGTTTTGTATATGTAAAGCATTTACTATATCACTTTGTACTTTTATGGTTGCCGTTGCAGTAAATGCACATACAGGAGTATTTGGAAAGTTTTGCTTAAGTAGTCCAAGATTTCTATAATCAGCTCTAAATTCATGTCCCCATTCACTTACACAATGTGCTTCATCAATTACAAAAAAACTAATATTTAATGTTTTAAGCAAATCCAAAAATCCATAAGCTGAAAATCTTTCAGGTGCAATATAAAGTAGTTTTAGTTCCCCAGATTTCATTAAATTTATTGTTTCGTCTATTTGTGCAGAACTTTGAGCTGAGCTTATCATAGCAGCACTTATATTTTTTTCTTCTAGTGCCATAACTTGATCTTGCATCAATGCTATAAGAGGAGAGATAACTATAGCCGTACCAGCTAATAAAAGCGCAGGTAGTTGGTAACAAAGTGATTTACCACCACCTGTTGGGATGATAGTAAGTAAATCATTTTTATTTAATATTGTATCAACTGCATCTTCTTGAAAATCTCTAAATGAACTATGTCCAAATGTTTTATTTAATATTTCGTACTTATCGTTCATATTTTGTGGAATTTGGAATTTTTATGGTAAACAATGCACCAGTATATTTTATATCGTCAATTTTAAATATTGAGTTACTTGCCACTATTGTTCCTTTCATATCTTTTGTTATAACTTTATGCACTACATATAGACCAAGACCTGTACCTATTGATTGGTGTTTTGTAGTGAAGTATGGTTCAAAAATTTTTGGTATAACTTCATCATCAATTCCACCACCACTATCTTTTATTGATATGATAATATTTTCATCTTCTTTTTTAGTAGATATTAAAATATATTTATATTTACAGGTACAATATTTTAAAATATCTTTTGAGTTATTAAATATATTTATAAAACATTGTTTAAGTTCTTGCATATATCCATATATTTCAATATCATCATCTAAATCTAGCTTTATATTTATATTATAATCAATAATCATAGAATCATTTAATGCAATAAAGCTATCAATAATCTCACTTAGGTTAAAGTCTGTTTTAACTCTATCCCCTTTTATAAAGTTTTTAAATTCATCTATAGTACGTGAAAGATATTGAGCGTTTTCATTTATACTATTACAAGATTTTATTATTGCTTCATCTGTTAGTTGATTAAAACTTTTTTTAAGAATAAGTCCTGATGCAGCTGCTGTTATAACAGTAAGGGGTTGTCTCCATTGATGTGCTATGTTTCCTATCATTTCTGCCATTGATGAAAGCTTTGCTTGTTCGTAAATATAATTATCTTTTTGTCTAAGTTCTGTTAAGTCAACTATAGCAGATATTCTTCTATAAGGAACAGAATTTTTTATAGTTTTTTCTCGAACTAATACAGGGAATAAACTTGCATCTTTTTTTATCAATTCAATTTCATAAGGTTCAGTATCTAGAATATTTAAATTTTTTCTTACTGTATCTTTATGTTTTTTTGATACAAAATCTAAAATATTAAGCCCTCTTAAATCATCATCTTCTTCATAACCAAGTAGTTTTCTTATATTTTTATTTGCACTGACACAAATATTTTCATCATCACTTATAATAATACCTTCAATAGTAGAGTCTAGTAATTGTTCGAATTGATTATTTTGAATATTTAACTCTATATTTTTTTCTAATATTTCAAATTTAGAAAGTTTAATTTGATTGTGCAAATTACTTAATTGTGTATTATCATATATATAAACCATAACTTCATTTTTAGAAGTGTTGTATGGTAATATACTAATATTTTGTTGCATAAACTCATGGATAGTTGATGTAATATAGTTTAGTTTTATTTTTAACAAATAACCTTCTTTAGAAGTATTGTAAAATGATGGAGTATTTAGCCTTAGAGTAGTTTTTATTTTTCTTGAAAAACTATTTTGTTTAAAATTTGGAAAAAAATCTAATATTGATTTTGATATTATATCATTTGCTTTTATTTTTGTATGGTCTTCAAGCCATAAATTCCATGACTTAACTATCAATTGATTGTCTATAACAAATATACCATTATCAATTGTATCTGCAATAAAATTTATATTTTTATGTTGCATAATAACTCCTAAAACTCATCTAAAATTTTATTTAAAACTTTTTTAATAAATGAGATTGACTTATCTGTTGTAAGCATCATAAGTTTTCCATGAATATTTTTTTCTTCAAACGTAAGCTCTGTAGAAATAATAATAACTTTTGTATAAAGTTTTGTAAAATCATTTGTAATATCATCTTCACCATCTATCTTTTTTATTTCAGGAGGCGAAAATGTTGTATTAGATCCAAGTTCACTTACAAGTGAGCTTACTATAGAAGAAGATAATATATTTGTTGTTTCTAAAACAATATCATGTAAATCTTCTTCACTTATTTCATCTTCATCTATATCGAACTCTTCTGCCATTGATATAGCTGACTTTGTATCTATTAAAAATAAATTTTCACCAGATAGTTCACCATTTAACAGTTGAGTTGCTATAAGGTGAGGAGTTGATAAGTCTAAATTTTTTATCAAATAATCTTTTAAATTTTTGGCATCAATTATTTCTATGACAGGAACACTTAGTATTGCAAAAGCATTAATAATATCAGCTATAGCAGCAGTAGCTGCTCCATATGATACATTCATAAGTTCTTGTAGGCAATCTTTTTCATCTTCATTGAATAATAGTTCATTCGACATATTAAAATCTGAATTTATTAAATATTATTTTCATTTTATCCTTATCAATAGGCTTTTTAACGAAGTCTTTAGCTCCATCTTTTAGTACTCTATCTAAAGAACCTTTTTGTATGTCTGCTGATACTATTATAACTTTAACATTAGGGTTAATTTCTTTTAGTTTTTTTAAGGCTTCAAATCCATCCATTACAGGCATAGTTAAATCTAAAAATATTAAATCTGGTTTTTTATCTTTATATACTTCAACACATTCTTCACCATTTGATGCTTGGTATATTTCATGCTCTTCTGTTATACAGTCATCTAAAGTTTTTATCAACATCTTTCTTGCCATTTTTGAGTCATCCGTTACTAAAATATTCACTATGTTTCCTTTTGTTTAACATTAAATTATATCCTATAAATGCTTTAACAAAGGGAGCTTAAAGCATTACTTGCTATAATAAAAACTACAGAATTATTACAAAATGAAAATAAAATAGGACAATAAAATGACAATTACAAAAAGTGTAACATTTATAGCAAAAGATGGCTGTGAATCTAAAATGAAAGAATTATTATCAGCTATGGTTATTCCATCAAAGGCAGAAGAGGGTTGTATATTTTATGAAATATTTCAGTATGAAAATGAACCTAAAAGATTTATGGCTGTTGAAACTTGGGAAAATGAAAAAGCACTAGATGGACATAAAACATCTGCTCATTATAAGATATACAAAACATCATATGAACCATTTTGTACAGATAAATATTCTGATGAATTAGAAGTATTAAAATAATGCAAAACTTATGGGATGATAACTATGCCTCTATGCTTAAAACTGATTTAGAGTTTAGAGTATATACATCAAACTTATTAGGTCAAAGTGATGAGTTAGTGTTACATGGTGGTGGTAATACTTCTGTTAAAACAAAAATAAACAATGAAGATATACTTTTAGTAAAAGGAAGTGGTTGGGACTTGGTATCTATAAAAGAAGAAGGTTTCGCACCAGTTAAACTTGATACTTTAAAGAAAATGGCTACTTTAGATGAACTTAGTGATAGTGATATGGTAAGTGGCCAAAAAAAAGCCATGATAGATAAGACTGCTCCTAATCCATCTGTTGAAGCAATACTTCATGCTATTATTCCTTTTAAATTTGTAGATCATACTCATTCTGATGCTGTTGTTACTATATCTAACTGTAAAAATGGAGTTCACAATATCAAAAAAGTATTTCCAAACTATTTAATAGTTCCATATATTATGCCAGGTTTTATTTTGGCTCAACAGATAAATAAGATGATAGAAGGACTTGATTGGTCTAAATGTGAAGGTATAATTTTACATAATCATGGAATATTTACTTTTGACGATGATGCAAAGGTATCATATACAAAGATGATAGATGCAGTTAGTAAAGCAGAAGAGTTTTTAAATACAAATACCACTTTAGATATAAATGGAGTATTTGCAGTTCAATCATATGAAATACCAGAGTTAAGAGAAGCAATTGAGAAAGAAAAAGGGTATGACACTATTGCTCATATAAATATATCTGCACAAGCTGTGTATTATTCTCAACAAGAAAACCTTAAAGAAAATGTTACTAAAGGTGTACTAACGCCAGAACATATTATAAGAACAAAAAGAATACCTTTAGTTCTTGATGGAAAAGATATGAATGAAGCTATTGAAGAATACAAAGTAGAATATAAAAAATACTTTGATACATATAGTAAAGACGAGATTATGTTAAATTCTACACCAAACTATGCTGTTGTAAAAGACTATGGAGTTATATCATTTGGTAAAAATGAAAAAGAAGCAAGTATTATAAATGATATTGTTTCACATACAATAACAGCAGTTTTAAAAGCAGAACAGCTTGGTGGGTATCAAAGTATATCTATACAAGATAGTTTTGATATGGAATATTGGGAATTAGAGCAAGCAAAACTTAAAAAATAGTTTTGCTTATTTATCTAATAGAAGTAGCAGTTAAAAAAATATAATCTTTTCCTGTAATAGTTACTCTATACTTTTTTTGTTGCAAATACTTTTTACAAAACATCACATCTTTATAAAGTAATGAACTCTCAGGAAATTGATAATTTTTAGCTTTTGCACCGTATATCATCTCACCATCAATCCACCTACAATTTGGAAACCCAAGTATCATAGCTCCAGTCTTTTTAAGATACTTTTGCACAATATCTTGAAAAAGTATATTGAACTCTATATTAGAACTTTGAAGTGTACCAATAGTTATGATGAGGTCAAACTCTTCTAGGTTTAGTTTGTATAGCTCATTTATATTAGCACATATAAAAGATATATTCTTTTGCTTGAAATTATTTTGTGCTTCATATATTGCACTTTGTGAATAATCAATTCCTAGAAGTTCTAGATTTTCAAAATTTGATGCATAGTTTTTTATCACTTCAAACTCATCACCACTATTTACTCCTAGATTTAAAATCTTTGTTCTTTTATTTATATTTACATTTTTAAGAGCTTGTTTATAGTAGTGTAAAAAAGATGCTTGTTCATTTTTTTTTATACTTGCAAAGGTAGAATTTACTCCATATTTTTCTTCATCTTTTGTGTCTTTGTGAAATGATTCATTTTGATTTAGTTTTTCGTATCTTGCAATAATTGTATTTTCATTTATTATTTTTGGTGTAAGCATTTTGCAGTAATAAATTTGTCCTATATCTACGAGTACTTTATAGTTGGGATTTTGTATTTCAAACTCTAAAATTTCTTTTGCTTTTAGTTTTGAAAATTCTTTTTGCAAAATATCAAGTTTTGTATATAAATTTTCATCTTTAAATTTAATCATTTGTTTTTCCTTTTTAATTTTAGTTTTCTTATAAATAAACCAGAAAGTATAAATATAAGAGCAATAAATGCAATCTTTTCAGGAATTTGATTAAAAAACAACCAAGACCAAAATATAGCAAATATAGGAATCAAATATGAAACTTGAGACATAAATTGTACTCCTATTTTTTGTACTAAATTTATTCTAAGAAGAGAAGCTAATGCGGTTGGTACAATTGCAAGATAAACTATAGCAAGTGATGAGTAACTAAAAACTGTAACATTTTCATATGATATAAAAAATACAAAAGGAAACATCATAATACTTGAAGCTATAAACATAGAAGATGAGCTTATCAATATTGGAATATGAGAAAGTGTTCGTATCAAAAATCCTGCACTAATATACCCAATAACAGCAATAAGCATAGCTATCTTACCATATAAGCTATTTTGATTTCCACTTACGAAATCATCTCCTAAAAGTAAAAACACACCAAAGAATCCAAATATAACCCCAATAAGTTTAAAAATAGTAAATTTTTCATCATGAGTTACAAAATGTGAAATAATCAAAACGATAAAAGGACCAACTGCTAAAAGTAGGGCAGTTGTTGAAGGAGTGATAAACTGTTGTCCCCAAGATATAAGATAAAACGGCATGGCTGTATTTAAAAATCCTATCAAAGCAAACATCTTCCAAGATGCCAAGTCTTTTCTAAATGGAATTTTTCTTATTATTGCAATCATACTTAAAAATAAAGCAGCTAAAAATATTCTACCAAAGGCAATAAGAAAGGGAGCAGAATCATTAAGGGCAAAACTAATAGAAACAAAAGCACTTCCCCATATTGCAGAAAGTAACATAAGATAAAAGTAGTCTATTAGTTTTGCTTCTTCGATAGTTTTCATAATATTTCTTCTTTGATTAAATAGAATTTTTGGGTATGTATACTTATTCCATTTACAATAAATTCAATACTATGTAAACCTTCATAATACACTCGTGTATTTATTTTTTTAAAAGAATGTAGTTTTGATATCTCTAAAGATTTTGTATCAAATATCCCTTCTTTTATCTTAAATACTTTTCTTGAACTTTTACCTTTGAGTCTTACAAAATTTACAGCATATTCAAGTCTTAGTTTTCCTAGGTTTTTTAAATCTTTTAACAAGAAAGAAAAAGATAGTGCATCTCCTATTTTAACTTCACTAGATACAATTATATTAGATATATCAATAGTTTTAGAAAATGAATAACCAAATATACTTAGTATATCTTTATCTCCTGCTTTTAGAAGAGTTCTACATCCATGTTTTACTACCCAAGTCAAAGATGATGATTTATCTATCCACTTATTTGCTAATTTTTTTACTGTATGTATATTATCTTTTGAGATATCATTTAAGTTATTTGCTACACTTTTTTGTACATATTTACTTGAATCATTTTTAAGTAGTTCTAATATTTCTATAACTTTTGTAGGATTATTTTTATATATAGGCAAAGCAATAGCCCAAGGAAGTCTTGGTCTACAACCTTCACTTGCTAATCTTCTGGTATGTTCACTTTTAGACTTTGTCCATTCTTTCATCTGTTTCATAGTATTATCTTCATATTTTAGTATGAATTGTCTTATTGCAAATTCACTTGAAGAGTATTGTGTAAAACACTCCATTGCTTGCATAGAAACTTCAAAGTCATCTAGCCCAAATACTTCAATCATATCTGCAAAAATCATATTTTCTAAGCCTAAGTTTTCGTGTTTTTTTTCTTTAGATATTTTTCTAAAATCAAAACATAGTATTAAAACTTCTACAGTCTTTTTATAATCTAATTTAATATATTGATACATAGTAGTAGATATATGTCTCATTCTTTGTTTTAATTCTTTTTGTTCCCATGTATTATTAAATATATCTGATGTGAAGTTTTGTATTTTAAAGTTAGGATAAAATCTAGAAATATCACTTGCTAAAGTTTCAATAAATGTTTGTGAATATAAATCTTTTAGTAAACTTGCCATATTGTATTATTGTTCTTTATTTGTAAGTGTCATCTCATATACCCACTCTTGTATATCTTTCATATCATCATATATTTTAAATGCTTTGTCTATAAACTCTTCTTTGTAAAAATCATCGTTCATTTTAAACTCTATATATGAAAACATACTATTAAAAAGAGTTAGGTATATATGTGATTCATCGCCTGTAAATATTTTTGGTACTCTTTTAAATTTAGAATCAGGAATAAAATATCCTTTTCCTTTTAGCTCTTCTATTATCTTATGTAAGGAGTTTCTATTTCTTTCATTTAGCAAATACTCTCTATACGTTTTTAACATAGGAGCTTTAAAGTTTCTAATACCAGCAGCCATAAAATAATCATCTGCAGTGTAGTGCATATAAAATGAAGAAGATTGCATTCTATGTCCATTTCCTTGCCAGAAAAGAAGACCTATTTTAGACTTCATAGGTGTTTTATCTTTTGAAAACCTTACATCTCTATATATTTTAAACAATGAAGCTGAAACTTTTGGGTTGAACTTTATATTTGGTACAAGTATTTGTAGTGTTTCACCCATATCTTCTACAAAAGATATATTTGGTTCTTGAATAGTTTTTTGCCAAATGTGTCTGTTGTTTTCAAACCATTCTTTTGAGTTATTATTACGCAAGCTTTTTAAAAACTTACTTCCTTCTTGTGAAAAACCTTGAAACTGCATATAAAAAAGGATTTATTAAAATAAATCAATATCCCCAGTATCTTCTTTGAATCTTATAATTTGACTTCTTCCTATATCTTTTGCATCACTTAGTGCCAACTCTGAATTTTTTACGACTTGAGTTATACTAGGTGCATCACAAGGGAACATTGATACACCTATTGATACTGTTTTTTTAAACTCATCATTGTATTGTGTAAGTAAGTGAGTATTGTTTAGTTTTTCTTGAATATTATTTGCAATAAGCATTGTTCTTTGCTCATCACTTACATTCATAAGTAGTACTAAAAACTCTCCTCCACCAAATCTAACTGCAATATCAGAATCTCTTATGACAGTTTTTAGAGTGTTAGCATAAAGCTTTAAAAACTCATCTCCAAACTGTATACCATGTTCATCATTTACTGCTCTAAATCTATCTATGTTTATTAGCAGTACTCCAATATTCATTTTTTCTCTTCTTGCTAAAGGCTCTATTTGTAGCATTTCTTCATTGAAAGACATTCTTGTTTTTAGCTTTGTAAGAGGGTCAATTAAAGATGTGGTTTGTAGTTCACCTAGAACTAATTGAATATATAAAATATGTATGATTTCTTGTAAGTAGTTATCTAAGTATATTTTATCAAACTCATCTAAATGTGAGTGATTCAGTTTAAATTCTATAGTTCTATTATCGCAAACATCATTTTTAAAACTATAGTTTTGGTCATTATTTTCATGCGTTTGAAATTTTATTGTTTCTATATTGTTGGCTGCTTGAAGTATTTTGAAGTTTGTTACTTGGAAGTTATTTTCAAGTACATATTTTATTTTTGAATAAATATCATCTGTAGTTTTACTCTCACTAATACTATATTTAAATTCATTTATTTTACTTAAAGCATCGATTACTTTTTTTACTTCATTGATATGTTTTGTATCAACTATATTATCTAGTTGATTTAGTAATTTACTTTTATTTTCAATATTTTCCAAGTGTTTTCCTTTATAGTCCCGGTGCTTTCCACATAGATGTTGTAAGATTTTTATCTACAAGTTTTAGTTGCTCTTTATATACTTCTATCCAGTTTTCTTTTATACTTTTATATAGCTTATGATTCTTTTTATTTGGAGTATATTCTTTTTCCCAAACTACAAGTTTTTTTGAGGCACTTTTGATATCCTTATAAATTCCTGCTCCAACCCCTGCACTTATTGCTGCACCTAATGCTGTTGCTTCTTTTACTTTTGGAACTTTTATTTTACATCCTGTTACATCACTTAGTATTTGACACCAAAGTTCTCCATTTGATGCTCCACTTGCAAATACAATTTCTTTAATATTTATATTTGTAAACTCTTGAATTTTTTCTAAGTTTATACTTGCAACTATACAAGCATTTTCTTGTAGACTTCTAAATATACTTGCTTTGTTGCAGGTGTTTGCATCTATACTTAGGTTTAAAAAGCTAGGACTTGCATGGTACCATTTTCCATACTTCATACTATCACTAAAAATAGGGATGATCTCATAAGAACCTACAGGAATTTTTGATGCTTTTTGTTCTAAAAGCGTATATACGTCAATTCCTTTTTCTTTAGCTTCTTGTATTTCACTTTGACAAAAGGCATCTCTAAACCATCTCATTACAAGTCCTGAGAAAAATGTAATACCTTCTGCTTGAGAAAGTTCTGGTATCACATGTGGATTTACTCTTATACTCATATCTTTTGGTGGAATTGTATCTTTTGGTATATTTACTATTTGTTGCCAAAAGCTACCCCCTAAGATTGCTACTTGATTTTTCTTTACAATTCCTAGACCAGCACTTCCTAGTTGAACATCTCCACCACCACTTACTATTTTTGTATTTTTGCTTAG
Organism: Arcobacter sp.; assembly: GCA_015663165.1. Taxonomy (GTDB): domain Bacteria; phylum Campylobacterota; class Campylobacteria; order Campylobacterales; family Arcobacteraceae; genus CAIJNA01. Next base: position 11,412 of record DQSS01000084.1, read on the forward strand.
TGTTGTTTGTTTTGAAGCTTTTGGTGTAACTTTTCCTAGTACAGTTCCCGTTTCATAGCATGGTGTAAATATATTATTTAGACCAACTTTTTTTACCATACTCTTTTCCCAATCTCTTTTTTTTAGATTAAAAATACCAGTTGTTCCTGCATTACTTGGGTCAACTGCTATAACCCCTGAAAGCTTAGCAAGTATCCAATCCCCTATCATAGAAATTGATGCAACTTTTTTATATAGTTTTAAATTATTGTTTTTAAGCCATAGTATTCTAGGAATTGCTCCAAGAGCAAATGTTTGACCTGAAGTTTTATAAAACTTTTCTTCTATACCTTTATAGTTTTCTTTTAGATACTTCACTTCTTTTGATGCTCTTGCATCTACGTTTGCAACTGCCCAAAGTTCATTTCCTTCTTTATCATATAAAACTATACCTTCTCTCATACTTGTAGCACTAATTGCTAATATATCTAGTGGATGTATTTTTGCTTTTTTGATTGCATTTTTTATACAAAAAACTGTCAGTTTCCAGTTTTTTTTAAAATCAAAACTCATAGAGTTTGGTACGTCTTTTTCTTCTTTATGCGACCATTCTTTTTGTGATACGCTTATTTGGTTTCCTAGTGTATCGAATACGATTGCTCTTATGCTTCCTGTGCCCGCATCTATTGCCATTAGATATTTCATAAGTTTACTTATTGTTTTTTAAATCTTCAAGTGTTGTATTTTTAAACATATTTACCATATGCTCTTTTGGAGCTTTCCACTCATCATGTAAAGCACACTTATCTTCTTCTCTACAAACTCCCATTCCTAATACACAATTGTCAGCATTTATACATTCTTTTACTGATTCTAGTATATCTAATAGTCTTATTTCATTTGCATTTTTTGCAAGTTTATATCCACCATCTCGTCCTCTACTTGATAGTATTATATTTGCATTTACAAGTTGTGTCATGATACTTGTAAGATATTTATATGGTATATCTAATGTAGTAGAGATTACTTTTGCACTAAATAATTTATCATTTTGATTTTGCACAAAGTGAGTTAAAATTCTTATTGCATATTGAGATGTTATATTTAGTTTCATATTTTTCTTTTCTTTGTAGTATTAGTATCTACCATTTTATCTTAATTATACTTAGATATTTTATTCTTTTTCTCTTACAATATCTGCACCAATAGAAGTAAGTTTTTCTTCTAATCTATCATATCCTCTATCAAGATGATAAATTCTATGTATTCTAGTTTCTTCGTCTGCTACTAGAGCGGCAATTACAAGAGCTGAGCTTGCTCTTAAATCTGTAGCCATTACATCTGTTCCTAAAAGCTTTTTAGGTGTTCCTGTGATTGTTGCTACTGTTCCATTTAGTTTGATATCTGCACCCATTCTTACTAATTCACTTACATGCATAAATCTATTTTCAAATAGTTTTTCATCTATTACACTTACCCCATTTGCCATAGTTGCTAGTGCCATAAATTGTGCTTGCATATCTGTTGGAAATCCTGGGTATTCAGTTGTTACAATATTTACAGGTGATATTTTATTTGCAGGGCAAATTGTGATAGTTGTAGGCTCTTTTAGTATCATATATCCCATCTCTTCAAACTTATTTAATACAGCATCAAGATGAGTTGGTATAACATTTTCAATTTTTAAAATACTATTTGTTATAGCCCCAACACATAGGTAAGTTCCAGCTTCAATTCTATCAGGAATTATTTCAAAGTCTTTAAAGTCTAAAAGCTCGCCACAAGTACCTTCAATAGTTAAAGTATTTGTTCCTATACCTTCTATTTTCACTCCTGCATCTCTTATCACTTCACAAAGTTGAACAACTTCAGGTTCTTTTGCTGCATTTATAATAGTCGTAGTTCCTTTTGCTAAAGCTGCTGCCATTACAATATTTTCTGTGCCTGTAACTGTTACCTTGTCAAAGACTATAGTTGCACCTCTTAAACCATCTGGAGCGTTTGCAACAATATATCCACTTTTTATCACTATAGTTGCACCCATTTGTTCTAAAGCTTTTAGATGTAAATCAACTGGTCTTTGACCAATAGCACAACCACCAGGAAGTGATACTTCACAGTGACCAAATCTTGAAAGTAATGGTCCAAGTACAAGTATAGATGCTCTCATAGTCTTAACGATATCGTATGTAGCAGTTGTTTTATCTAAAGAAATTGTATCTATAGATATATTTGTATTGTCATGATTATATGAAGCTCCAAGCATACCTAGAAGTTTAAGTAGAGTTCTTATATCTACTACATTTGGTAAGTTAGAAATATTAACAGAGTTTTTAGCTAAAATAGTTGATGTAAGAAGTGGTAGTGCTGCATTTTTTGCCCCACTTATTTTTATACTTCCATTTAAATTCTTTTTACCGTTAACTTTTAAAAAATCCATTATTTACTTCCTTTTAGTTTATCTATTATTTCTTCAAGTATTTCATATACTTTGTATGCTGATTTTATATCACAATATTCTCTGTTTGAATGAGGGAAAAATATATCAGGTCCTATTGATGCTATTTGAAGACTAGAATATTTTTTTTTAAATATTGCACATTCTAAACCTGCATGTATAGCATATAAAGATGATGATTTAAAATGCTTTTTATGAACTTCAAGTATCTCATCACAGAAGTCATTTTTTTGTGGAAACCATGCTGGATATTTTCCATCTGTACTAACTGTAAAACCAAGATTTTCTAATCGCTCTACCGTATTTAAAGAAATATCTTTTAAATTATCATTATCCATACTTCTTGCACTTAGTTGTATTTTTGTTTCATTTATATCTGTAGATATTATCGCAAGATTTATAGAGTCAATTACTACATCTAATTCTTCATCAAACTCTAAAACACCATTTTTAAAATCATAAATAAATTCTAAGATAGAAGAATCTATTTTTTTATAGTGTTCACTTGAAGCATCTACTTTTACAATTGACATATTTTCTATACTTGCTTTTGGAGTACTATTTGATGCTATGATTGCTTTTGCATTTTTAGGAATAGAGTTTATTCTCTCCCCTGCATTTATATCTATGATATCTCCATCACATTCTTTTATAGTTTGAATTA
>DQSS01000164.1 GCA_015663165.1 Arcobacter sp.
TAGACATATTGGGAGTTTAAAAAAAGAAGTTATTCTCTCAACTGGTATGGCTGATATTGGAGAGATAGAAGATGCTCTTGATGTACTAGTAAAAGTAGGAACTTTAAAAGAACATATTACTGTACTTCATGCAAATACAATGTACCCGACACCTATGGAAGATGTAAATCTTAAAGCTATGTTGACTATTGGCAATACATTTGATGTAGCATTTGGATATAGTGACCATACTTTAGGCATAGAGGTTGACATCGCTGCAGTTGCCATGGGTGCCACTGTTATAGAGAAGCACTTTACCTTAGATAAGACGATGGATGGTCCAGATCATAAAGCTAGCCTTGAACCCTCAGAGTTGATTGCTATGGTGAGGGGCATACGAAACATTGAATTGGCATTGGGTAGCTCTATAAAAAAACCTAGCGAAAGTGAGAAACCAAATATTGCTGTAGCACGTAAATCTATAGTTACCTCTTGTCAAATCAAAAAAGGTGATACTTTTACAGAAGACAACCTAACTATAAAGCGACCTGGTCATGGTATTAGCCCTATGCTATGGGATGAGTATATTGGCTGTATATCTAACAAAGAATATAAGGAGGGAGAACCTATATGAAAATACTAACTGAAGCAAGTGGCAGCCTAGTTTCTGCATATTTAATTAAGACCATACAAGAGAGTGGTCATACCGCAGTTGCATCTGATGTAAATAAAGAAAATCATAGTATTTGTCTTGCTGATGAGTTTATTGTTTTTCCATATAGTAATAACCCTGACTTATGGGAAATTATAGAAGAACAATTGATAAGATTTAAAATTGATATGGTTATTCCGTCATTTGATGAAACCCTTTTAGGATGGGCAGAAAGAAAAGAGTATTTTAAACAAAAAGGTATTCATATTCTCATTTCAAATGAAAAAAGTCTAAATACTTTTTTAGATAAATATGTTGCCTATAAATTTTGTAATACCCATAATATACCAACCCCAAAAACATCATTAACACAAGATTTTACACTAGTAAAGCCTAGGTTTGGTAGGGGTGGTAGTGGCATTTATATTGGTAATGAAGCACAAGATATGCATGAAATGATTTCTCAAGAACTAATTGAGGGATTAGAATATACCGTAGATTGTCTATTTGACAAAGATGGTCACCCTATTTATATCATCCCTAGAATACGTATGGATGTAAAAGATGGAAAGTCAACCAAAGGTATCGTTGTAAAACATGACTTAATTGTAAAATATATTGAGCAGATGGCGAAGCAAGTAGAGCTTATTGGACCTATCAATTTCCAATTTATGGAAAGAGAAAATAAGTCACTCTATTTTTTAGAAGTCAACCCAAGAATTGCAGGAGGTATGGCATTAGGGATTGCCGCAAGTGAAAACTGGATTGATTTAATCATTCAAAATTTCATAGAAAATAAAACCATAGAACCAAAAGAAATAAACTATGGTCTAAAAATGATGAGATATTATGCTGAATGCTTTATATAATGATATAAATTGGGAGGGTGTAACAAGCATTGGCTTTGATATGGATGGTACTCTTTATGATGAATATGACTTCATCTACCAAGTATATAGCGAAATCAATCACCAACTCATACAAAATGAAGAAGCCTTATCATTTATGCTTCATAGATGGCTTGAAAAAGGAAGTTCCTACTCTTATATATTTGATGAAACATATAAAGAATTTTCAAAGATTACTATTTCTAAAGATCTTTTTATACAAAAAGCGTTAGAAGTTTTTAGAACGTACATCCCTACTCTCTCTTTAACAAAGAGAAATAAATATCTACTAGAGTATTGTCAAAACAATTTTAATATATTTTTAGTGACAGATGGTAATAAAATACTCCAAGAAAGAAAATTTATTTCTCTAGGTCTATCAAGATATTTTGAATCAAGCAATGTTATTTTAACTGGAAAATATGCATCCGAATATCATAAGCCGAGTAATAAATCTTTGGAGTTCCTAAATCTTGATATAACACGTAGTGTATTTTTTGGAGATAGAGATAAAGATGAAACCTTTGCACTTTCATCAAAAATGCAATTCCAAAGAGTTTATAATATGATTAAGGTACCAAAATGAAAAAAAAAGTTTTAGCATTTACTGCTATACGCTCTGAATATGATTTGTTAAGCAGCTTGTACAAGCTATTAGAAAAAGATGAAACTATTGAATTGCAAATGATTGTCTCAGGGGCACACCTTTCTAAAAATTATGGATACACTGTTGAAGATATAGAAAATGATGGTTTGAATATTTTAGCAAAAATAGAAACACTTATTGACTCTGATACTAAAGCCTCTAGGGTTAAGTCTGGATCTATACTTCTACAAAATGCCATAGACATAGTAGTAAGTTATGCTCCAGATATTATTATTTATGCAGGAGATAGAGAAGAAGTTATCATGGCCTCAATAATCGGTGGATACTTAGAAATACCTACGATTCACTTTTTTGGCGGAGATCATGTCAAGGATTCACATATAGATAACCCAGTAAGACATGCTACCTCAAAGTTATCTACTATACATATGGTTTCAGACAAAGAGCATGCTCTAAGACTCATTAAAATGGGAGAAGCAAAAGAAAGAGTTTATAATATAGGTAGTGTTGCTTTAGATAAATTTGTCAACGAATCTATCAAACCAAAAGAGGAAATAAAAAAATATTTTGGCATTAAAAAAGGTTTTGATACATTTGCTATTTTGATATTTCATCCCATTCCTAAAGAGAGAAGTCAGTCAGCTAAAATTTTTGAGAATATTCTACTTTTACTGGAAGAAAAAGGCATTAATACATTTGTTAGCTATCCAAATATCGATCCAGGAAATAGAGAAATAATAGAAGTTATAGAGAAATATAGAAATCACGATAATTTTATTTTCTATCGGAATCAGCCAAGGAATATTTTTGTTTCCATCTATAAGAATGCTGAATTCATTATAGGAAACTCATCATCTGGCATTCTTGAATCTGCCTCCATACCAATACCTGCAATCAATGTAGGATATAGACAAACTGGACGTAAAACAAATACAAATGTTGTCTTTATAGAGGGGGAGAAGAAACTTATAGAAGATGCCATTAACAAAATATTATCAAAAGACTTTCAAGAAATTGTAACTAACACAGTTAATATGTATGGAGATGGAAAAAGCGCTCAAAAAGCCCTTGATATTATCAGAAACAATACTTTCAAAGATTTACTATTTAAGGATGAAGATATATTGGAGGTAAGTGATGAATAAAGTACTTATAATTGCGGTACATCCTGATGATGAGACACTTGGGTGTGGGGGAACACTACTCAGACATAAATCTAATGGAGATGAGATCCATTGGCTCATAGGTACACAAGCTGCTACCGAGAGTGACTTTTACAAAACACGTAGTAAAGAAATAGAAAAGGTTTCTGCATTATACGATTTTGACAGTGTCCACAACCTAGCATTCAAAACAATGCAAGTAGATGAATATAGTATGAGTGTGTTAATTGGAAAAATATCTAAAGTAATAAATGAGATACAACCAAATATTATATATTTACCATTTAAAGGTGATGTTCATAGTGACCATAGAAAAATATTTGAGGCTGCTTATAGTTGTACTAAATCATTTCGCTACCCATTTATTAA
>DQSS01000175.1 GCA_015663165.1 Arcobacter sp.
ACACAGACTATACAATGGAAGAGAGAAAAATCCCTCTTTGGTTGTTTGGGTCGATGGAGGAGATAATATGAATGAAATAAATTTTATTTTTTTGATATGATACTAAAATACTTATCAAGTAAAAGGAAAAGTAATGAGTGAAAAAATAACTAATATAAGCAGAAATATAAAAAACCTTTATTTAGACCCTAATAATTATAGATTTATAGATAATAAAGATTATATAAAAGTTGAGGATGATAAAGTATTAGATGAAAGAGTACAAGCAAGAACACGAAAATTTATTGAAGGAAAAAACCAGAATAATATTCAGGACTTATTGGAAAGTTTTCAAGCTAATGGTTTTTTAGATGTTGATGTTATTCAGGTAAAAGAAATAGGGCATAATAAATATTTAGTTCTTGAAGGAAATAGAAGAGTTACAGCTTTAAAGGTTTTACAAGAAAAACTTAAAAATGATGGAGATATTGGAAATTTTGATTCATCTATATTTTCAACTATTCCTTTTAAAATACATAATGCAAGTGATGAATCAAAACATAAAGTTATTATGGGCTTAAAACATATTAATGGTAATAAAAAATGGCCGACTTTAAATCAAGCACAATTGGTTAATGATATTGTTAGTGGGTATGATGATGAGAATGAGGGGGAAAAATTTGCTCAATCTTCTCTTGGTATATCTAAAGCAAAAGTAAGAAGATATATTAGAGTACTAAAACTAATTGGGTATTATAAAAAAAGTGATTATGAAGATAATTTTTCAACTGACATGTATTCTATATTTGAAGAAGTTATTAAAAAACCTATTATAAAAGAGTGGTTAGGTTTTAATGATTATACTTATGAGATTAGTGATAAGATGAGGCTAGAAAGGTTCTTTACATGGATTTCTCCTAGTGAAAAAACTCAATACAATGAAAATGTTGATGAAGAAGAAGCCCTTGAATTACTAGATCCTATAATAATGAGATCACATGAAATTAGAACTTTAGCTGAATTTATTAATGATGAAAATGCACTAAAAACACTTGAAGAGACAAGAGATATTTCAAAAGCTTTGGCTATTAGTTCATATGTGGGGAAAAGTAAGTTTACAGAAGCTTTAAATTCTGCCAAGAGTGATATTCATAATGCTATTTTATTTCAAGAGTATTTAGAAGAAAAAGATATTAAAAAAATTGAAGATTTGAATAAAAGTATTCAAAAACTTTTACCTCAAAAAATTAATATTTCATTGGAGAAAGATAAACATATATCAGCTATATTTACAGAAGGTACAAGAAAACATTTTACTGAAATTGAAATTATTTTATATAAGCATTTTAAAAACTTTAAAATGAATGGGTTTAAGAGAGTAAATATAATAGCAGGTTTTAATAATAGTGGGAAAACGACTCTTTTAGAGGCGATATACTTTTTAACAATTCAGAATGATATGAGTTCTTTTTTAGACCTTATTCGTTTACGAAACAAATTTAAAGATGAATTGAATCCAATATGGTTAAATCAAATTTTAAATCATAAAGTAAGTCTAAAGTCAGTTTATAATGGTGTTGAAAATTCCATAGAGATACAAAATGGAGAAACAAATGAAGAAATAGATAAAGTAAATTATATTAGCACGATTGATATACATTCAAAAGTAAATCAAGCTAAAAATAGTTCAAAAATACATCTTTATTCTAGTAAAAATCCAATTTTACATTTTAAAAATATTAAATATCTTTGTTTTTCAATGTTCAAGAGTCCATATCTTCATAATCATAATGATTTATTGAATTCTTATGCTGATGCAGTAGCTAAAGATATGGATAAAATAGTTATTGAGTTTATTCAAAAAATTGATAGTGCAATTCAAGATATTCGTCTTATTGAAAAAAATGGAATTAAAAGATTTGTTGTTCGTTCAAATAAATACGAGGGCGTTAGAGACATTACAAGTTTTGGAGAAGGATTACAGAGAATTTTTGAAATATCATTAGCTTTTGCCTCTTGTCAAAATGGGGTTTTACTTATTGATGAACTTGAAACAGCCATTCATAAATCTCTATTAATAGAGTTTACAAACTTTATTCAGGAGTTAGCTGAAAAGTTTAATGTACAGGTTTTTGCCACTTCTCATTCCAAAGAGTGTATTGATGCTTTTGTAAAAAATAATTATGAAGATAATAGTGAATTGATGGCGTATTTTATAGAAAATCTTAATGGAGAGTTTAAGTATAAATATATAGATGGGGATAGATTACATAATTTAGTTGAAAGTATGGATTTGGATATAAGAGGAGATAAGAGTGAATAATATTAAAAATATCACTATAGCTTTTTGTGAAGGTCCCCATGATACAGCCTTTTTATATCGAATACTTAAAACTAGATGTTTTGAGAGTTTTAAAAATAGTTTAAATGAGTTACCGATAGTTGTGGGAGATTTTATAATTTCTAAAAACAAGATGGTTGAGTATAATAAATTAAAAATAGATAGTCTTAGAAATGATTTTGTACCTTATAAAATAATGTATAAAGATGAAGAGTTAATTTTACTTTATTCACTTGGTGGAGATAAGGATAATAGAGATGATGATAGAAACAAACGATTAATAATTTTGAAACATTTTTTTGAAAATATTAAAAGTCAAGTTGAAGATGATTCAAATTTTGGAGACTCTTTTATTTTAGAGAATAAAAATCAAGAAGCATATTATTATAATTTTTTATTTTTTTATGATGCAGATGAAAATAAAAATGAGAAAATAAATATTATAAATAAGTATTTAGAAAAGATGCATATTGATGAAAATCTAAGTCATAACAAAATTATAAAGAAAGAAGGGTATGCTATTGGTGCTTATATTTTTTCAAATGAAAATGATATAGGGGCATTGGAAGATGTACTTTTTGAATTAATGAAGAAAGAGAATGAAACTATTTTTAATGAAGCAGAAAAGTATTATAAAAGATATTTAGATAAAGATAGAACTAAAAGATTAGTTACAGAGTGTTTTGATGGTAGTCCAAGAGATAAAAGAAAAGATAAAAAGCAGGAAGATGAAAAGAAATCTGTAATTTGTATTGCAGGACAACTGCAAAAAAAAGGAAAATCGAATGTTGTTATTATTGAAGACTCTGACTATTTAAATCTTGAAAAAATTCAATCATCTCAACAGCTACAAGAAATAGCTGATTTATTTGATAAGATCTCAAGGGGTCAGGTGAACGTAATCAAATCACCCAAAATCATCCATACCTCTTAACAATCCCACTAATCGTAGACTGTGCCATCT
>DQSS01000016.1 GCA_015663165.1 Arcobacter sp.
ATTAAAGGATATATTTCTACGGTTAAGAAAAATGGTCGTAAGGTGATGGATGAGTTGCAGAATGTTTTTAGGGGTGAAGCTTTTGTTCCTGTTTTGGGTAGGTGAGTGGTTACCTTTTAAAAAAGTAAAAACTTTTTTAAAAGCGTGGAACCTCTCCTCCAAAATCAGCTATATTCCTATTTGCCCCTTTCCCAATTAAATAATAAATAATTTCTTGATAGTTTCTTTCTACGGCATAGTGTAGTGGAGTACTTCCCTGTGTATCTTGACTATTAATTGTTGCACCTTGCGATAGAATTAAATCAATAATATTTATATCTCCATATTTAACAGCATGATGAAGAGGTGTGATATTTTGTATATTTACAAAATTTACATCGGAGCCAGCATCTATTAAGAGCTTTACGATTTCTATATTTCCTGATGATATCGCGTAGTAGAGAGGAGTATAAGAATTTTTATATTGAAAGTTTACATGCTTTAGTTTTGCGATGGTTTTTTTAATTTTCTTTAAATTATTTGACATAATATATTGTTTCAATACTTCTCTGCTTTTTATATTTTTCAATGTATTTACAGATTTGATAGGAGGTATTTTCTTTAACATTTCTCTATAGTTTTTTAAATTATTTTTCAATTCTTTTAAAAATAGTTTATTTCCAATGAAGTTCATATGATAGTGATTTTTTTTCTTATTGAAATTTACAAGCATAGTATATTTGAAAGTAGTAGAGTATTTATTTGCAGAAAGTGAAAAGATAATATTTTCATATTCTTTTTGTGTTGCATTAATTGAGTATGTATCTTTAGAATATATGTTCATAGTCAATAGCAATATAATAAAAATAGTTTTATATTTATACATATGGAACCTTTTATAACAATATTGAATTAGTTAAAAATGGTAAAGTTTTAAAAACATTAATACTTTGATTTGAAGACTTCTTTATTCTAAAATTAATGATTGAATAATATACATTAAGTTAGTATATTAAATCTTAATATATAAAGGCTTTGAAAATGATAACAAAAAAAATGATAACTTTGATGAGTATTACATTATTCTCCTCATCAATTGCTTATGCAGATGTTGCTGATACTGTAGCAGATGTTGCAAAACATGCAATTACTACAGCAGGTCAAGTTGCTATGGCAGATAAAACAAAAATTGAAATGGATAATGTAACTATGATAGCTGATACAAAGATGGAAGAATCAGGTGTATTAGGTACAAATGGAAATGAAGTAAGTGCTGATGACATCAAAATGAGTAACGTAACTATGGATGCTAAAACTGACATGAAGAGAAGCGTAGTAATTGGTGTAAATGGTAACAAGGTAGGCTCTGGAGGTTAATTCGATATAAACCTAGTTGAATCTTACTAGGTTTTAAATATATATCTAAAGAGTTATGTACTTTTTAGATATATATTTAAAAAAGGGGTGTTTTATGAAATTTGTACGTATATTGTTACTTTTAGCTATGTTCTGTTCAGAGGCTTTCTCTGATGTATCAGACAGTGTGAACCTAAGTTATGAAAAAGTTAAAATCAAACAAAAATCAGAAAAAAATAATAATGATAAATGCTATATGTATGTCTATATTAATGGAAATGATGATTGGGATGAAAAGAAAGATGAGTTAAATACAATTATAGATAATTCAAATCACTGTAATAAAATTACAATTTACAAATCAATTAATAATGTTAATACTTCAAGTGGGAACAGTAACGATGATGAATTTGATGTAAATATTGGAACAATTATTAAAAAGAATGGACATATTGATATTGAGACGATTACTGTAGTAAATAATACCAATATTAAAAGTGGATATTTTAGTTCTACTGCAAATGTTGGAAATGTTATTAAAACAGGAAGAAATTCCAATATTAAAATGAATAATGTCAAAATGATAAATCGAACAGAGATTAAAAATAGTAATTTAGGGTCAGCTCCACTTGTTGAAATGGGTATGGGTTTAACTGTATCAGAACTATCTAATATTGGAAAATAAATACATGAAGTACTTTCTTTTATTATTGGTTTTGTTATTGATTGGATGTGGTTCTAAACATAAAGGACATATTGCACCTATTCCTAATGCTTACATTGCTCCATCTATAGTACAGGGGCAAAATAGTCAAGAATATACAGATGCATTAGCTCTTGGTAATGACTTGGTACATAAAAACTCTGAACCAATTTATCTGTTTATTGAAGATGGTTATATGAAAGATGAATCAGGGAATGGGGCAGGTACATTACCAGTAGTATTTAAGCGTTTAGCTATGTTTGCTGCTTTTGATTTTCGTCCAAAGATTCATGTGTATACAAGCATAGGAGAATTTGCTAAAGTTTTAAAAGATCCCAAGAAAAGAGATAGAGCATTTGAAATTGAAGGTATTATTTCTGCGTATGATGAAAATAAAGAAGTAATTGATTCAGGTATTGATTTTGGATTAGATTTTGGCAATGGAAAAGGATCTACTGATTTAGATAATAAGTTTAGAAATACAGATAAAGTCTCTTCGTTAACTTTAGATATTATGTTTAAGCAGAATGGACAGATGTATACAGCTAGAAGTAATACTCTGGATATTAATTATATTAATAGAGGTTACAGTTCTGGTTTGAGAATTAATAATAGTGGTTTTGGTACAAGTGCTTATCATACAAAAAAAGAAGGAATAGGAAAAACACTTAAAAGGCTTTTACATGCTTCATTGCATAGTATGATTCAAGAAGTAGTTCAACAAAAATCTCTTATACCTCCAAGATCAGTACCCTCATCTGTATATGTTAGACCTACTCCAAATAGACCTGTACAAAGAACAGTTCCTCCTGTTTATAATAGACCTTCTCCCATTCCCAGAGTGGTAAGACCACGAACACTTGCTCCAATTCCAAGAGTTATGACACCCATACGTGAATACAATGCACCACCTGTTCAAGATAAAGCAGTACCAATAGCACCAAAATCAAGATTAAACAATAGAGAAGAAAGTTTCTTAAACCGAATAAAACAAAGAGAAGGAAATAGATGAAAAAAGTATTAATGTCTGTAATGATTTTAGGTTCTGTATTAAGTTATGCAGATGTAACTGATAATGTACAAATGTCAGAGGAAGAGTTCTATGATACTAAAATAGGACAAACTGTAGAAAGAATGGAAGAACGACATAAGCGTATAGTTATTTTAGATGCGACTATTACAGAACAAATTAATGAATTTAATACTATTTACAATGAAGCAAAAGGCTTAACGAAGAACTCAGAATGTTCTAGATTAAAACATGCGATTACAAGGCTTGATATGAAAGTGGAATTATATAAAGAAGATGAGAATAATAATAGTCAAATTAATATATCTGGACTACAACAAATGGTAATAAACCTTGAATCCAAAAAGAATACTATGTGTAAAGGAAAATAGATGAAAAGTTTTTTACTAATAGTTATTTTATTTACAACATTTTTGTGGGCACCACCAATAGGAACTTATAATAAAGGTGGAAGTATTGATGATATTGAACAAAATATTGTTAAATTAGAAGAACAGCAAAAAAAAATAGAAGAACATCTTCAGGAAATAAGCTCATTGTTAAAGGATTATAATAGCTTTGCTGGAAGTTATTTATCTCGAATTCAATCTATTTTAGAACATGGTGCTGATTGTTTGATAGCAGAACAAGAGTACCTATATTATGACAAAGCAATGGGTCCAAATAGTGATTACACTCTTATGCATAAGAAATTTAAAGATGACTGTAACTTGATGAAAGAGGAAAGAATTAAGTCTCTTGAGGGATTGGATAGAAAGTTTACAGGATTAGCATCTAAGGTAAAAGAATTAAGACTACAGCAAAAAATAGATGGGAAAAAAGAGGCTAGAATTATGAAAAATATTCAAAGATTAAAGGATGATAGAATATCAATTATGGGAGGTGGTAGATGAAAATATATAAGACTATATTGGGTATCAGTTTACTACTTATCTCAACAGGGTGTATTGCAAAACCTTATCCTTCAGTAAGTCAAAATAGTTGTCCTGAATTAAGTCAGGCATTTAATTATCATATGTATGTACCAATGGATTGCCTAGTAACAAATAAAAATATTGAAGATGATAAAGAAGCTTGTATTAGTAGTGAGTTAGAAAGGTTTAGAGTACAGTTTACTGAATATCTTCAACCTTTTTATAATGCTGGTGGAGAGAATGATGAGCTAAGAAAAATAGGAAGAAAAATAAACAATACAAGTATTCCTAGAGTTGACTTGCCATATAGTAGTAATTTTTGTCGTAATTTAGCTATAGATACAGATAGGGCATTTCAAAATAAAATTTCAACAGTAAGCTCATTGAATAAAGCCTATCATAAGAGAATGAATGGGTTTAAATCTAATTTAAAGTTAAACCCTATTGTTAAGCTGTTACCTCGAGAATGTTTTGGAGTATTAGATAGTCTTTTAGAATATCAAATGGACTCAAACAATAAAAAAGATGATTATTATTGGGGATTTAGAAGAGAATATATTGAATGTATTCATATGTATACGAAAGAAAAAGGAGTTACACAATGAAAAAGACAATAGGACTAGGTTTAATAATTGGAAGTTTATTAGTTGCAGGTTGCTCTTCTAAAAATTATTACAATACGAATGCTGATGGTTCAGAAAAAGCTGATTCTTGTAATGATATTCGGAATAAACTTTTCACTATTGATACTTCCGATTATCCAAGTCAGTATTCATATAAAGAAACACAATTATTACGAGTAGGAGCAAGAGCTTGTGATGACAGAGATAATAAGGCAAATAAAGATTATGCTGTCATAAACCAAATGCATAATGAAGCAGATTCTTTACATAATCGGGCTGACTCTATTATCAAAAGAGGGAAAGATATATATCTTGGAAAATAAAGATATAAATAAGTCTTTAATTCATTTTATATCATTTTTAGTCTCCTTGATAATTTTTATTATTGTGTATGAATCAATAAGTTATATCAAGTATAATAGTAATAACGAAACAGAGGTAGTTGTTCCTATTATTTCTGAAACGAGTAAAGAAGTAAAGAAGTCTACATCTACTGAGAGTAAGAAAGAAGTAGATTTTGAGTTACATAAACTTTATGTAGAGTGTATGGAAAAAGATATTATGGCTGATTGTGATAATATTAAGGTACCTAAAAAAACTATCTTACCTGTAAAAGTAAGTCTAGTAATTCAAGAGGATATAACTATAAAGTATGTTCCTTTTTTTGATTTAATGAAAAGTAATTTGTTAATAATGATTATATATTTATTATTAATATATACACTAGCAAAACAAATATGCTTATATATGTTGGCTAAAAATGAAAATAAATTAACAGAAATGGATTTTCATAAAGCAGAATGGAATATTAATACAGCTCCCATGTTTGGCTTGTTAGGTACTTTCTTTTCCATAGCCATACTTTTAAACAATTCAGGAGGAGAAGATATTTCAGTAAAATTATTGGGAAACTTTTTTGATGCAGTCATGACAACGATAATAGGTATAATTTTCTATGTCATTAATTTTAAATTGAAAATATCTATTTATCCTTTAGTGCAGTTCAAGAAGACTGATGACTAAAAAAGTATCTTCTCCACCAGTAATTATTTTATTGGACTTGTTGTTTTTATTGGTGTTTATATTGATTTTAAATCAAAGTAGTCAAACAAATATTAGTTTCTCAAAAGATAAGTTATTTAAAGGTGCAATTCTTATCTATAGAGAAGATGGTATTAAGTATTTAGTTAATCAAGACACAAGAGAAATAGGTGATATTTATTTTCCAAAGGCTAATACAGGGTACTCCTACTTTGAAAAATGTAAACAGCAGTGTAGAGAGTATACAAATTTAAATCAAAACAATTTATACATCTACCTTCCAAATAATTTATTTAATCAAATTGCAAAGGTCTCATATATCGCTTCAAACACAGATTATAATTGTAAAAACTTGAAGTTTAAGATTATGGATAATGGTAAAATAGATGTTGATAAATTACTTGAAAATGACTGTGTTAAGGGTATTGAGGGTATTGATATTTTGAGAAGATATTAATGGAGTTTTTAATGGTGGACATAGTTATATGAAAATTATATTAATTTGTTTGGTAACCACTCACCCCTTGACAAAACAACCAAATCACAATAAAATATCACATTAAGTACCTAACCAAAATCAGTTTGAAATTAATTTTGGTTAGGTACTTAAGACAAAGTGGATTACACCTTATCTCTAAACTAAAAAAGAACTCAA
>DQSS01000232.1 GCA_015663165.1 Arcobacter sp.
CACTATATTTAGATTGTTCTGTAAAGAGATAAGTTGTGATGATAGTGAAAATAGCTTGAGGAATTTGAAGATATGAAAAATACAATAACTCTACTTTTCGCTAAAATGTTTGAAAAAGGAATAATGTTTCTTTTTTTTATGTTTCTAGCTCAGCAGTTTGGTAAAAATGCTTTTGGAGAGTTCTCATATTATTTTACAATTGCCTCTGTTCTCTTTGTACTTTTTGACTTAGGAGGGGAGTTTTATCAAATAAAAGAATTTTCAAAAATAGAAAGACTTAAAAATTTTAATACTATTTTTGTCATTAAAAGTACTATATTTACATCTGTTTTTTTTATTATGTATTTTTTAAATGATAGCATTTATCTTACACTGCTTTTAGTCTCTTTCTATATTGATTCCATCATATCATTATTTAGGTCCTCACTGTATAAAAATGGTCACTATATACTAGAGTCTAAGTTTACAATCATTGAAAAACTTATATTTATAGCTCTAATTGCTACAAATATATTCACAATAAAAAGCGTATTATTTATATATTTAGCTTTTATTGTTTCAAAGTTTATATATATAGTTATTTTAATGAATAAATTTTATAAACTAAAGTACTTGTTTAATTCAAAAAAGCTTTTTAGTTTTGATTTCTCCAAATATTATCTTTTCAATTCATGGAGCTATGTTTTGCATGCTCTACTTGTTGTTGTTTTTGTGCAAATAGATATAATAATGTTAAAACAGATGGGTGTTTCTTTTGAAGAGATTGGGCTTTACTCTGCTGCGGTTAAGATATATATGACAGTTATAATTTTTGCAGATGTTCTTTTTAAACAGTACTATCCACAAGTTGCTAAATTTATACAGAACGATGATATGGTAGCATTAAAAAATATAATCCTAAAAGTGCAAAAAGCAAACTTATACTTTTCTATATACTTTGCATTGTTTACGATGTTGTTTGCTAAGGAAATAATAGGATTAGCTTTTGGTGAAGAGTTTATAGAGTCGTCTAAAATGTTAACTATTTTATCTTTAATAATAATTTTTAGATTTTCAATGTATACATATACAGCGATACTATCATCATCAAATTTGAACTATATTAAGATTTACACGTCACTGGCTTGTGTAACAACAAATATAGTGTTAAATTATATTTTAATACCTATTTATGGTGTGTATGGTGCTATTGTAGCTACTGTAATTACCGAAATTTTATTAGTGATTTTATATAAATTAAGTAGCTTTAAAATAGTTTTTACAAACATTTTATCAAGTAACGAGGTAATAGTTTTACTATTAGGTACAATAGGTTTTTATATTTTATTTCAGTATGAATTAAGTATAAGTCAAAAATTGATAGTTTTATTCGTATTAATACTATCTCTAGTAATTAACATAAAAAATGTAAAAAAATTATTACAATTTCAAAAGGTTGAAAAATGAATAAAAAAATATTATTAATGGATACATTTAGTACGATACATGTAGGCAATGGGGCATTGCTTGAAAATACAATGAAGCTTTGTAGGGATGCTTATGGTGAATGTGAATTTGAATTTATAACATTAGATAAAGAAACTAATAGATTAAAATACAATGAAAATCAATTACATGATCCTATGTTTGGAAAATTTTGGTTTGGTCTTGGAAAGTTTGGAAAAATATTTTGGGCTTTTAAAAATACACTGTTTATGATTCTTCATGTTATAAATGAAAATACATTAAATGTGAACTCTATGAAACTTACTTTTACGCATGAACAAAGAAAAGCAATAGAAGCTATAGAAAAAAGTGATATTTGTGTGAGTTGTGGTGGGGAAGTTATAGGTGATACATTTTATCAAGCATTAGTTTTTTGGCTCTTTACTTATTGGTTGGCTATAAAAAAAGGCAAAAAGTTTATTTTATTTCCGCAGAGCGTGGGACCTTTAAAAAAGACATGGACAAGAAAGCTTGTATATTTTGCTCTAAGAAATGCAGACTTATATGTTGGAAGAGATAAAGCATCTCATGAAACACTTTTATCATTGGGTTTTGACAAAGATAAAATTATGTTCGTTCCAGATGTTGCGATTCAACAAGAGATAGGAAATGCAGATATTCATAAATATTTTCAAGATGAAAATAAAAAGGTAGTTGGTATAACTATCTCAAATCCACCACATAGTGAAATGGGTAGAAAAGTTGACTTTGTTCAAGAAGTTGGTTCTCAAATAGAAAAATTAAATAGTGAAGAGTATGCAATCTTAATAATGCCATCTAACTTTAAACTTAATGAAATTAGTGCAGATTATGCACTATGCCTAAGATTGAAAGATAGATTGTCAGAAAAATTTGAAGTAGCTATTTTGGAAAATCGCCCTTATTTTCCAGGTGAATATACGGGACTTTTATCTCAACTAGAGTTTTTTATATCTACAAGAATGCATGTGGCTATTTTAGCTACAACTGCATTTACTCCAACTATAGCAATAAACACTCAACATAAAATTATGGGGTACATGACAAATATAGATATGGAACACTTTTGTGTAGAGTATGAAAATTTAAATACAATTTTTGAACTATCCCAAGAAATCCAAAATAGAAGAGAAAATATAGTAGAAAATTTAAAACAAGCAAAAGCAAAACTAAAAAAAGAGCATGACATATTTGTATTGAGACTTAAAGAGATAATACAGTGATAGACAAAGATTTAAAAATTTATGATTCTGTTTGTACAGGATGCTCCGCTTGTACTGAAGCCTGTGCATTTCCTGACGATAATGGAATCAATCCAATTCAGCTAATTTTTAATGAAAAAGGTTTAGCCGTACCAAGAATTGATTTGGATACTTGTACTACTTGTATGGCTTGTTACAAAGCATGTCCAACGGAAGATAAAATTTTCAACAATGATGTGACATTTGAAAGCTATAAAGAAAAGATAGGAAAAAGTTACTTTGGATATGTTTTAGATGAAGAACACCGTTTTGAAGCTGCCACGGCAGGTATAACAACAGAAATTGCTTCTTATCTTCTTAAAACTAATCAAGTTGATGGAGTAGTAAGTAGTTATCAGAATAATAACAATGAGATTATTACAGAGATTTTCAAAAATATTGATGAAGTGAAGAAAACAAGAGGTTCTATTTACAGACAAGTTTCTCTTCTAAATGGATTAGCAGAAAAAATTGAAAAAGGTAATCATAAAAAACTTTTAGTGATAGGGCTTCCTTGTCATATAGCAGGGTTAAAAACTTTGCATAAAACAAATAAATATCTTAAAAAGAATGTAGAATTTATAACTATTGCTCTTTTTTGTAAACAGACTAAAACAGAAGAATTTTCAAACTTTGAAAGAACTATACTAAAAGCAAAAAACAATGAAAAAATAGACTATAGAGGTAAAGGTTGGCCCGGAGTTACAAGAGTTAAAGGAGGGCAAAATCTTCCTTTTACAAATATTAAAATTGGCTTAAGTTGGTCAACATTTGCATTTACTCCTGAATATTGTTTTAGCTGCAGTGATCCTTTAGGCATTGAAGCAGATATATCAGTTGGTGATGCATGGTTACCAAAATATACAAAAAATGACAAAATAGGCAGTAGTCTATTCATCGCTAATAGTAAGAGAGGTCAAAATATAATTGATGATATGAAAAAAAAGAATATAATCTTTACTGAGAATGAAACAAAAGAAAATATAATTAATTCACAAAGTGAAGTACATATAAGATATAAAACTACTAATATTAAATATAGAAGTAAAGTATTTGGAGAGCTTATCAATGATTCTACTGTGTCTTTTCGATATAAATTATTATCTAAAATGATAATTCTAAATAAAAAATTGATAGAATTTTTGTATTTGAAAAAAGTAATAATAAATACTCCAGTATTTTTTATAAAAGTGTATA
>DQSS01000324.1 GCA_015663165.1 Arcobacter sp.
AAGACATATGGGGCTTACTCTTAGTCCTGTTTTTCCTATGTAGTTGTGTTTCATTTTTGGGTTCCTGTTTATCTTATACAAATATACTATTTACAATTTACTTCTTTAAATCTATGGCTAAAACTTTTTTCATATCTTTAAAAGCACTAGTCCATTCTAGGTTTTGTTCAGTTACATATTTTTCTATTTGTTCTTTTTTGGTAAAGGAAGGACTATAGCACGATTCTAATGCTAGTACAATATTTTTTGCATATTTATTAAATTCTTCTAGCCCTATTACCCATGTATCTTTCGAAGGATTTGCATCTTTATTTACACTGTTATGAGGTCCTATAATTATCTTATATATATCACTATCAATTTTAACATCTTTATTTTGTTTTACCCATTCCACATGATCTAAAGATTGAGATGTTTCTTTCTTAGGATACGAACCTGTTGTTTTATTTGTCTTTAATTCTAAAATTACATATTGATTATTTGGTAGTTCCCACAAGACATCAGGACCAGTATTATATATGTTATCAGGTCTTTCTGTTTTAAACCTAAGATACTTTCCTAAAAATTCGATACCTAATTCATGTTTTCTATCATTTTTATTTTCTTTAGGATATTTATTTTCATCTAAATATTCAAAACTATTTTTTAATTCTCTTAGATGCATATCTCTATCATAATTTTCTATACTGTCAATAATAGAATTTACTATCCCACTTTCTGATACATCGAATTTACGGTCAATTTCCATGGAGAATCTAGGTAATACATTTTCTAAACTATGTGCTTTTGAATAAAAGTAACCACTTCTATCCTTTTTATCAATAACAGATAAAGCCATAGCAGAAATAAAATAGTGCCAAGCATTCATTGTTAAATCTAAATCTTTAGAAGTAGCAATTAAATCATCACATAATTTTTCAATCTCTGTATTATCTCTTTTCCATAATTTACTATAAATATGAGATTCAATAAGGGATATTTTTTCCATTAATTTCTTTTCATCATTATCTAATTCATTCTCAAAATCTTCTAACTTCTTAGTCTCTTCATCTAAAAATCTATCATATGCACCCATTAATAAAGTATTCTTAGTGAAAATTTGACTGATTAAATCAGGTAAATTATCTTTATCAATCATGTTATTTAATTTATTTCCAACATTTAATTGAACTTGCATAAGTTTTGGAAAGTCTAATTTATTTTTAGGTGTACTTACCCATTTAACTTCTTCTTTTCCTAAAAGAATTACTATTCCATAGTCATCTGTACCTCTAAAAATTCTCCCAATACCTTGCAAAATTTTAGCATTCATTTCACTTCTTATATAATTATTAGCTTTTAATTGTGTCGAAAAATAGCTATTTAATAACTCTCCTTCACTTGGTAATCCATCAAAGACTAATACTCTACATGTTTTACCAGGAAAATCAATACCATCATAACGGTTTGCTAAAACTAATTTTTTATTATATGAATTCTTAAACTTTTCTATACTTTGAATTATATTTTCAGATTTTGAATCCAATACATCATCACCTCCTAGTTTTTTCCATATTTCTCCTTTTCGAAAAGAAGGTGTAATAATTAAAGAGCGATAATTTTCTAATGATTTAAAAACTAATTTCCTCAATTCATGTATGTCATCTATACCAATATTTGTTTTATATGGAGAAATAATAAACTTTTTTGATTTACTTTTACCAGAAGAAAATGAAATAAAATGCTGTATTTTATTTCCATAGTACCGAGGAAAATAATCCATGCCCACATGAGTTGCTGATAAATATACTCTAGCTACATTATTTTGAAAATATGATAGATTTTTAGAGGGAATAATAGGTGGTACAATTTCAATACGCCTAGCATTAATCAAAAATAGACACATATCAAGATTATCTTTTAGATATTCCCACGCATATTTTAAATTTTTATGTTCATTAATTCTTGAATCAATAAACAATTGTTTTATAGCTTCTAAATGATGTTTCACTTCAAAAGAGGGTAAGATAAAAACTTCTTCTCCATTTCCCTCCATTATCTGCTTATATCTAACATCTTGGCTTTGACTATCAAAATAACTTTTAAACAAGCTAGCAATATTTTTATATAATTGTTCATCACGTGAAATTGAAAGTGTAAAGCTATCTTTTAGTACACTACCAGATACATGAGAATCATCAAAGACGATTCCCCCTATATCCTCATCAAAAAATCTAGATTTTCCATTAAATAACGCTTGATATGTAGTAATTAATGGTGCTTTACATTCATGAAAAGCAAATTCATTATTGTATTTACCTGATGTATAGGAAGATACTTTAATACCTAATTCATTTGCTTCTGCAACAGTTTGTTCTACTAATTGCTTTGAAGCACATAAATAAATTACTTTTTTACTTTTTTCATTCATTATAGAATGGGCAATCAATAAACCAACTATTGTTTTACCCATACCCGTATCCATAGCAATTAAAATATCATTTTTATCTCTATTCTTATACCAATCCCTTACAATATCACCTTGACCTATCCAAAGATTTTTGCCACTTGCTTGTCGTCTAAAAATTTCTTCAGGGTCAATAATAACTTCTTCATCTGTACTTGTTAAACCTGCTGCAAAATCAAATCCCATTATTCTTCCTTATCATTATTTTTTAATATATATGTATTATACTCCAAAAATACACCCTCTTCTACTATTTATTCTTCCACCAACATATTCACAATCAAACCCACCACAATTTCTTTCTACTGAGACAAACTCAAACTTGATATATCCAGGTATTTTCAGATACACTCATCCTACAAACGTTCCCAGCTATTGACAAGACTCCAATAGAGGCTTTCCAAGTTAACGCTTTAAATAGGTAAATTGGG
>DQSS01000062.1 GCA_015663165.1 Arcobacter sp.
AGAAGTATTAGTATTCTCTTAAAAGGAGTTAGTACATTATAACTATCACTATCCATACTTGCTTTTGTAGGGTCTATGTCTTCTTGACCTTTCATTTTTACATATCCACCTAAAGGAATAGCAGAGATACTCCACTGTGTACCCCACATCTCTTTAGTATAAAGTCTAGGACCAAATCCTATAGAAAAAACATAAACTTTTACACCAAAGTATCTAGCAACACTAAAGTGACCCAATTCATGTATAAAAACCAATACAGATAGTACCAATAAAAACGTAATTATTCCCAAAATATCTCCTACTTTTAATTAAAAAGAATTTTAGTTAATTTCCACTTTAAAAGAGATTTTAATTAGTTATTATTAATAGAACATCTTTTCTTATTAATAAAAGATGCAGTAAAGTTTATTTCCCTTAAGAATAGTACAAGAGAAATTATTAAAAAAAACATAGCCACCATAAAAAATACAGCTATAAAATAATCACTATTAAAAGACAATAATGCACTTGCAAATACAGTAAGTATTACTAGAGCTACCATGAGTCCTGTAGCCGTACAAAATAAAATAGCACGATTTATATTTGACATACGCATCGCTAAAAATTGCCTTCTTATATGTAATTTATCATCTTCTATATAATTTTCATCTTTCTTTTTTTGTGTGCTAACTTGATGGTCAATCTTTTCAAGTTTATCTACAATTCTACTAAATCTACTTGTGAAAACATTTAATAATCCAGCAACACCAGCTAGCAAAAATACAGGAGCTACTGCAAGTTGAATTAGCAATGTGATGGATGTGATGACGCTGTTTGAGTCTATTGGAATCATATTATGCCTTTTATTATAATAATTGATTTTTTACAAATGAAGAATATTCACCTTCTTGATTTTCTAATTCTTCATGTGTTCCTGATTGTACAATATTTCCGTCATTTAGTACATATATTTTATGTGCATTTTTAACAGTACTTAGTCTATGTGCAATTGTAATCACGGTTTTGTTTTTCAATATATCTTTTAGTGCTTCAAAAAGATTTGTTTCAGTACTAACATCTAAAGCAGACGTTGACTCATCAAATATCACTAAAGATGGATTTGAAATAATCATTCTTGCTATTGATAGTCTTTGTCTTTGACCGCCACTTAATCGTACTCCGTATTTTCCAACAGTAGTATCTAATCCATCTGTCATATTTTCTACAAGAGTATCAAGCTGTGCAATTTTTAGTGCTTCTTGTATCTCTATATCGCTACAAGACAAATCTCCCATAGTTATATTAAATCTTAGAGTATTGTTAAAAAGAATTGGCATTTGTAAAACTAAAAATACTTTTTCTCTTAAACTTTGTTTGTTTATGTTGTCAATACTTATATTATTATACTCAATAACACCGTTATCTTTTGAATAAAATCCTCCAATGATTTGTGCTAAAGTAGTTTTACCACTTCCACTTGCTCCTATTAATGCTATTTTTTCATTTGGTTTGATTGTCATATTTATATTTTTTAAAATTTGTTTTTCTTTTGAATATGAAAAGTTTAAACCTCTAATTTTTATATTTAAATCTTTATTTTTACTACATAACAATTCTGTACCATTTTTTTCCACATTAAGTATAAATATCTTATTGATTCTCTGTATAGCTGCTTTTGCACTTGCGTGCGAGTATTGAATAGAAAGTATATCTTGAATAGGTGTTATTATAAACCATATATAACCAAACATTGCAAACATCATACCTATAGAAAGTGTATTGTATTCTACAAGTATAAGTCCACTTGCTCTAAATAGTTCAAAAACAACTAAAAATATTGTAAATGAAAACCTTTCATAAGCAACACTCTTATAAGAATACTCATTTGATGTTATTTGAATATTTTTTGCTTTATTTATTGCTTCATTGAAAAATAATTCTTCTTTGTTGCTTGCTTTTATTTGAGAAAATAAGTCCAGTATTTCTCCTAGATTATTTTGAAAATCACTTATTGCTTTATTTTCATCAGCTTTTAAAACACCTGTTTTTTTAGATATTTTTTTAGATATAAGCATAATAATTGGTTGTATTACAAGTATCATAATTCCTAAAATAGGATCTATGCTTATAATTACAATTGAAACTGCTACTAAAGTAAGTACAGAAGATACAAACTTACTCGCGATTGATATTATGAAACTATCAAGAGTGTTTACATCTGTAATAAGGTTTGCTGAAATATTTCCTGAACCAATACTTTCATATTCATTCATATTTACATCTTTTAAGTGAATAAGTAAATCTTTTCTTATTTGATATGTTACATATTTTGAGATCTTTGTGAATATTTTAGTGATTACAACACCAGCTAAAAAATGAATAATTCTTAAACTAATTACACATATAGCAACAATAGCTATATAGTAAAATGCGGACCCATTTCCAAAAAAATTATTTATACTACTTACTATAATATCTGGCTTTTTAAGCAAAACTTCATCAACTAGTACAGGAAGTAGCAAAGGTATGGGAATACTAAGCAAGATAGCCATAAAGGTAACTATTTGTCCTATTATAAGTAGTTTTTTATTTTTAATGATTAGATTAAAAATGTATTTAAATGATACTTCTTTGTTCATTATTGATATTTAGGCATCCAAAGCATATTGCTTTAATATTTCTAATGGTATAACCTCAAGTATTCTTTCATGTGTAGAATGTAAAAATATATCAGGAGCCATATTATCTTGAATTGATTTGAAAAACCAAGGAGCAGATAAACACCAAGATTGCCCAGGCTTTACACCTGCAAAGTTATATTGTGGCATTGGAGTTGATAAGTCGTTTCCTACAGATTTAATATATGCCAAAAACTTTTCGCTTGCATAAATACATACTAAATGAATACATTCATCATCACCTTTAGTGTGACAAGAACCATCCCTAAAGTATCCTGTAAGTGGTTTAAGAGAGCAGGGTTCTAGTGGTTGTCCTAATACATTTAATTCCATGGTTAAATCCTTTTATATGAAATATATACTATCAAACTAGACTAAAGCGTATCGAACTTTTGTAATCTAAAGTTTTAAAGTTATATTTTAATAAGCTTTAAACCATATCTTTTAGATTTTCTTCTTTTATAGTTTGTACATCTAAGCTTACAGCTTTATCATACTTGCTTCCTGCATCTTCTCCGTATATCAAAAAGTCAGTTTTTTTAGATACTGAACTTGATATTTTTGCACCCAATAGTTCTAAGTCTTTTTTAATCTCACCACGGCTTTTACTCATAGTTCCTGTTAGTACTACTATTTTATCTTTGAAGATATTTTCATCTGCTTGTATTTTTTGAGTAACTATTGGTTCTATTATCTCAAATAACTTTTCTATTAACTCTTTATTTACTCTTATGAATTCAAGTAAAGATAAAGCCATTTGTTCTCCAATACCATCTAAAGAGATTAGCTGTGCTAAGTTTATATTTAATATTTCTAATCCAAATTCTTCACATATTTGTTTACTTGCTACTTCTCCAATATGTTCAATACTTAGTGCATTTATTACTCTACTTAGTTCTGTTTTTTTAGTATTTGCAATTGCTGTTAAAAGATTGTTTATTT
Source organism: Arcobacter sp. (assembly GCA_015663165.1). Taxonomy (GTDB): domain Bacteria; phylum Campylobacterota; class Campylobacteria; order Campylobacterales; family Arcobacteraceae; genus CAIJNA01. The sequence continues at coordinate 3,600 of DQSS01000062.1, forward strand.
TCTTTTCTTTAAAA
>DQSS01000316.1 GCA_015663165.1 Arcobacter sp.
GTTATGACTAAAGAGCAGGGAATTGAGTCCAATAAAAAAACTATAGAGATAAATACAATGTTTGAGGTAGCTTATTATGGACAACCTCAATTAATTCAACGATATTTAGATCATAATCATTCGATTAATGGGGTAGATGAAAAATCAAATGCTACTCCTCTATTTTATGCCATTCAAGCCAATCAAGTCGAGACAATTAAACCTTTTCTTGAAAATGGTGCTACGATAGAGCATAGAAATAGTTTAGGTCAAACTCCTTTACACATGGCTGTGGCACTGGGAAGAGCAAAGATTGTTGAGATACTTTTAGAGAGTGGAGCAGATATTAATGCTGTGGATAAAAATGGACTTAGACCAATAATATATGCTATAGAGAATAAACATGAAAGTATTGCTAAAAATTTAATTAAAAAAGGTGCTGACTTAGGCCCTGATAAGAATTATAAATTAACTCCATTACATGTAGCTATTCAACATAAAAATATTGAGCTCGTGACACTGCTACTAAGCAAAGAATTTGATAAAAATACTCAAAATATTGATGGATATACACCTTTACATTATGCTGTCATTGGAAATAGTTTTAGAGCTTTAGAACTCTTGGTTAAAAGTGGGGTAAAAATAGATTTAAAAGATAATGAGGGAAGTACTCCTTTACGTATTGCTACTTCTAAAAATCAAATAAAAATGATTAAGTTTTTACTTAAGAATGGTGCAGATAAAAATATTAAAGATAATAAGGGAGAATCTTCTTTGGATTTTGCAAAAAAAAGTTGGTCACAAGCTCTTAAAAAGGTATTACTATATGAAAATAAATAATTCAAAAAAAGCGTTTACCATTATTGAATTAATGGTTGTTATTACTATTATTGGTATTTTAGCATCATTAGTTGCCCCTAAGTTTATGGGTAAATTAGAAACAGCAAAAATAAAAACAACAAAAGCACAAATAGAAATGCTTTCAACTGCATTAGATAGTTTTAATTTAGATACAGGTCGCTATCCTACTGATAGTGAAGGGTTAAAAGTTTTATGGATAAGGAATAACGATATTAGAGGGTATAATGGTCCTTATCTTCCAAAGCCTGTTAATGCAGATGCTTGGGGTAATCCTTATATTTATAAAACAACTTCAGGTGACCATGCTTTTGATATTACTTCATATGGAAAAGATGGTAAAGAGGGTGGTGATGAAAAAAATGCTGATATATCAATTTGGGATAGTTGATTGGAACAAATATTTTTAGTTAAAAATTATTGTACGCAGATTGAACTTGAAAAAGTTTATGCTGTACAAAAAGAGTATCAAGGTCATGTTGGTACTATCCTTCTTAACTGGGGTGTCATAACCCAAAATCAACTTCTAGAAGTTTATTCAGAATATTTTTCTATACCTTTGTTTAATAGAACTGACTATGGGGATACTCAAAAAGTTGAGACTTCTATTCCTAACAATTTTTGGCTTAAATATAATCTCTTTCCCATTAAGAAAGATAATGAAGTTATTTATCTTCTTACCAATGACCCTTATAATGTTAAAATTTTCTCTTTTATTGAGCAAGAGTTAAATTTGGAAATACGTCTTTTTTTAGCCAATACTCAAACTTTAGATGAATATAAAATGCTGTATGAAGAGATAGATGAAAATGCTGGGATAGAGTACGATGAAGAAATTGATAAACTTAAAGAGTTGGCTTCTGAAGCACCTATTATTCAAAAAGTAAATGCTATTTTTACACGTGCTGTTGGTATGCGTGTTTCTGATATTCATTATGAGTCTTTTAAGAATGGTATGCATGTACGATTTAGAGTAGATGGGAAATTACAACTGATAGAGCGTATTAATGCAGGACAAAAAGCTTCTATTATTGCTAGACTTAAACTTTTATCTGCCATGAATATTGCTGAAAATAGATTGCCTCAAGATGGTAGAATTTCCATTAAAGTAGCAGGAAAAGATATTGATATTAGAGCTTCTTCTATTCCTACGGCTGATGGAGAGAGTTTTGTTCTACGACTTTTAGGAAAACAAGCCGTTACTTACTCGTTAGCATATCTTGACTTCTTTGAAGACCATGTGAAACTTCTTCAAGAAATAATGAAAAAACCAAATGGTATTTTTTTAACCACAGGACCTACTGGTTCAGGTAAAACAACCACCCTTTATTCTATTTTAAATGAGCTAAATACGGAAGATACCAAAGTTATTACAGTAGAAGACCCTGTAGAGTATGAGCTTGATGGTATCAGTCAAATTCAAGTTAAAAGTGAAATAGATTTTACTTTTGCCAATGCTTTACGTTCAATTTTAAGACAAGACCCAGATGTGATTATGATTGGAGAAATTCGTGATGAAGAGACAGCTAGAATAGCCATCCAATCAGCACTTACAGGTCACTTGGTTCTTTCTACTTTGCACACCAACTCTGCCTTGGGTGCTATTTCCAGACTGCTTGATATTGGTATGGAAATGTTTTTACTTAACTCTTCTATTAATGCTGTTATGGCTCAACGTTTGGTTAGAAAGCTTTGTCCCTCTTGTAAAAAAGAATCGCAATTGTCTGATGAAATAAAAGAGGGGTTAAAAGTTGATGAACTTTTAAATTTATATCCTGTTGACAAGGTAACAATTTTTGAGCCTAACGGTTGTGAAGAGTGTAATTTTACGGGTTACAAAGGAAGGTTACCTGTCGCTGAAATCATTCCTTTTGACAATAGGTTAAAAGATGAGTTTGAAAAAAATGAAAACTTTTCAGATATTGGAAAATTAGGATACAGGTCTCTTCGGGAAGATGGTATTTTAAAATACCTTGTTGGCTTAACCTCACTTTCAGAACTGAGTGCTTTATAATGAGAAGAATAGTTTATGAATCATCAGACTCAATGGGTAATATTGTAAAAAGAGTCTTCATTGGCGAATCTGATGAGTTTAAACGTTATATTAAACATAATAATCTTTATATCTACTCGATGAAAGAAGAAGAGATAAAGATTGA